>DATMJM010000650.1:0-2073 GCA_035553935.1 Solirubrobacteraceae bacterium | reverse complement strand
CGCGGATCTCCACGTAGCCCGACGGCGTGCGCCGCAGCGACGGGATCTCGATGACGCGGGCGCGTGACAGAAACTGTCCGGTCAGCGACTCCGGCACGGCCTCGATGTCGGGCGCCGCGCCCTCCGCGACGATCTCGCCGCCGTGCTCGCCGGCGCCCGGGCCGAGGTCGACGATGTGGTCGGCGGCACGCATCGTCTGCTCGTCGTGCTCGACGACGATGACGGTGTTGCCGAGGTCGCGCAGGCGCTCGAGGGTGCGGATGAGCTTCTCGTTGTCGCGCTGGTGCAGCCCGATCGACGGCTCGTCGAGGATGTAGAGCACGCCGACGAGCGACGAGCCGATCTGCGTCGCCAGCCGGATCCGCTGCGCCTCGCCGCCGCTCAGCGTAGAAGCGGCCCGCTCCATCGACAGGTAGCCGATCCCCACGTTCTCGAGGAACCGCAGGCGCTCCTCGATCTCGCGCAGGATGAGCCGCGCGATGTGGCGCTCGGTGTCGGTGAGCTGCACCTCGTCGAGCCAGCGCAGCGCAGCGAACACGCTGAGCTTCGCGAACTCGTGGATCGCCATCCCGGCCACGAGCACCGCGCGCGACTCGGGCCGCAGCCGCGCGCCGCCGCAGGCCGGGCACGGCCGCATGCTCATGTACGCCTCGATCTTCTCGCGCGAGAACTCCGAGTCCGTCTCGCGGTAGCGGCGCTCGAGGTTGGGGATGATCCCCTCGAAGCGCGTCTGGTAGGACCGGCGGCGCCCGTAGCGGTTGCGGTATGTCACCTGCACCGGGTCGCCGTTCGTGCCGTACAGGAACAGGTCGCGGTCCTCTTCGGACAGCGCGCTCCACGGCGCCTCGAGGTCGACCCCGTAGCGCTCGCCGATCGCCTCGGCGATCTGCTCGTAGTAGTTGGAGGTGCTGTTGGCCCACGGCGCGAGTGCGCCCTCGCCGATCGACAGGGCGGCGTCCGGCACGATCAGCTCGGGATCGATCTCGCGCTGCGAGCCCAGGCCGGTGCAGCGCTCGCACGCGCCGTGCGGCGAGTTGAAGGAGAACATCCGCGGCTCGAGCTCGGGCATCGACGTGCCGCACTTCAGGCAGGCGAACGACTCGCTGAACGTCAGCACCTCGCCACGGGCGTCGCCGCGCGGCACGAGCTGCACCTCGACGATCCCGTCCGCAAGCGCCGCCGCCGTCTCGATCGAGTCGGCCAGCCGCTTGCGCACGTCGCGGCGCATGACGAGCCGGTCGATGACGACCGAGATGTCGTGCTTGAACTTCTTGTCGAGCTCGATCGGGTCCTCGAGCAGCCGCAGCTCGCCGTCGACCTTCACGCGCGTGTAGCCGTCGGCCCGCAGCTCGTCGAACTGCCTGCCGTACTCGCCCTTGCGCCCGCGGACGATCGGCGCCATGACCATGCAGCGAGTGCCCTCGTCGAGCTCCATGACCTGGTCGACGATCTGCTCGACGGACTGGCCCTCGATCGGCGCTCCGCAGACGTGGCAGTGCGGCTTGCCGACCCGTGCCCAGAGCAGGCGCAGGTAGTCGTAGATCTCAGTGACGGTGCCGACGGTCGAGCGCGGGTTGCGCGACGTCGTCTTCTGGTCGATCGAGATCGCCGGCGACAGGCCCTCGATCGAGTCGACGTCGGGCTTGTCCATCTGCCCGAGGAACTGGCGCGCATAGGCGCTCAGCGACTCGACGTAGCGCCGCTGGCCCTCCGCATAGATCGTGTCGAACGCCAGCGACGACTTGCCCGACCCCGACAGCCCGGTGATGACGACGAGCGAGTCGCGCGGCAGCTCGAGGCTGATGTCCTTGAGGTTGTGCTCCCGCGCGCCGGAGACGACGAGGCGATCGTGCTTGGCCACCTGCTCATTGTAGGCGGGCGAACAGACGTTCGGCCCTGTCGCCGACCGGACATCGCGGTAACGCTGCGCCCGGTGAAGCCGGCGATCGCAGGCGGAGCATCTCGAGGTCGGCACCGCCGAGCATGTCGACGCGCCAGACGCCCTAGTCGCGCCGTCTTCGTATCGTCGAGTCAGGACGGCGGGTGCTCGCCGCCCGCCCGCGACCTCGGCAT
>DATMJM010000649.1:0-2618 GCA_035553935.1 Solirubrobacteraceae bacterium | reverse complement strand
AGCCAGCTCACGCGCTCGAGGGCGTGTCGAAGACGACGTCGACGTCGTCGAAGCCGTGGCGTCCCAGCTGCGCGATCAGCAGGTCGCGCAGGCCGACGTCGAGGTCGGCGATCATCGTGTTGGCGGGAACGTCGATCGTCGTCGCCATCAGCCTCGACTCCCTCCGTTGCCGACCCGCACGAGGCCGTGGAACCGCTCGAAGTCGGCGGCGAGCGTCAGCCGGCCGAGCTTCGCGTACTCCATGGCGACCCCGCGCACGAGCTGCTCCATGCCGATGGCGATGCCGTCCTGCGCCGCGAGCACGGCCGCCGCGATCGCCGCGTTGCGGATCCCGCCGCCGGAGAGCTCGAAGCGCTCGGCGAGGAACTCGAGCTCGACGTCGTCGCCGCGCGGCGCCTCGGCCGGCAGCAGCAGCTCCCACAGCCGCAGGCGGTGCTCGGCGGCCGGAAACGGGAACTCGACGACCGCGTCCATGCGCCGCAGGAACGCGTCGTCGATGTTGCCGCGCATGTTCGTCGCGAGGATCACCGGCCCGTCGTGGCGCTCGATCGCCTGCAGCAGGTACGCGGTCTGCAGGTTGGCGTAGCGGTCGTGGGAGTCCTGCACGTCGCTGCGGCGGCCGAACACCGCATCGGCCTCGTCGAAGAACAGCACGGCGTTGGCGCCCTGCGCGGCGGCGAAGACGCGGTCGAGGTTCTTCTCGGTCTCCCCCAGCCACTTCGAGACGACCGTCGCGAGGTCGACGCGGAACAGCTCGAGGCCCAGCTCGGCGGCGAGCACGCGCGCGGCCAGCGTCTTGCCGGTGCCGGAATCTCCCGCGAACATCGCGACGAGGCCCTGCGCGCGGCCGGCGCGCCGGCCGAAGCCCCACTCGTCGAGCACGAGGTCGCGGTGGCGCAGGAACGCGGCGAGCGAGCGCAGCAGCGCCAGCGGGCGCTCCGGCAGGACGAGGTCGTCCCAGCCGATCTCGCCCGTCATCGCGATCGCGAGGTCGCCGAGCCCGGAGGCGGACGCCGCGCGCGCGCCCGCCTCGACGTCGCCCGGCGCGATCTCCGCCCGCCCGGCCGCGAGGGCGCAGGCGCGGGCGATCCGCGCACCGTCGGCGATCCGCGCCGCCGGCAGCCGGTGCGCCGCGCTGATCTGCGGGGCGATGTCGGCACCGCCGAGCGCGGCCGACCACAGCGCGTTGCGCTCGCCGCGCGACGGCAGCGGTACGGCGACGGCGATCGCCGGCACGTGCTCGAGCGCCGTCAGCTCGTCCGCGCCGGCGAGGCACAGGACGGCCCCCGGGACGAGCGCCAGCCGGTCGATCAGCGCCGTGCGATCGGCCGGCGTGAGGCCGCCGAACCGGTCGACGACCAGCACCCGCGCCTCGAGGGCGGCGGCGAGCAGGGCGTCGCCGGCGAGCGCGGGATCGGCCAGCTCGGCGCACGCGACGCAGACCAGACCGCAGCCGGCCGCCTGCGCGACCGCCGGCGCGGCGTCGGGACCGTGCACCGCCAGCGGCGGGCCGCCGGTCTGGCCGAGGAGCGCCGAGATCCGCGCGAGCACGTCGCCGCGGCCGAACGGCAGGCCCGTCGGCGCGACGCGGCGCAGGCGCCCGCCGCGTGTCGGGTCGTCGATCGCCGCGCCGAGCAGGAGCGCGGCGAGCCGGTCGCCGACCGCGATGGGCCGATCGGCGAGCGCGGTGCCGTCCGCGGCCGGCAGCGAGCGCACCGCACCCTGGCGGCGCAGGCGCTCGCCCGGTCCGAGGCAGAACAGCACGTCGGCGATCGAGACGCCCGGCCCCGCGAGCACACGCGCGAGGGCGCGCGGCGTCGCGCCCCCCGCGGGCGGCGCGGGCGCGACACGAGCGAGGGCGCCGCCCATCTGCGGCGACAGCTCCGGCAGGACGACGGCGGCCAGGACCGCCCGCTCGAAGTCGTCGAGAGCGAGGCGGTCGGCGGCCTGCGCAAAGCGCTGCTCGAGCGTTGCGACGCCGCGCGCGCCGAGGCGCAGATCGAGGTCGTCGACGGCGGGCTCGACGTCCGCGACGGCCGCCAGCCGCTCGATCACCGAGGCCAGGGTCACGCGATCGAGCTCGTGCTCGTGCACGCAGCGATCTCATCGCGTCGACGGCGCGCGCGATAGGGACGGACGGGCGCACGATCGGGCATGGACTACGCGCCGCCGCCCCCAGAGAATGCGGACGATGATGAGCGAGACGAGCACGCAGGTCCAAAGCCCGTCGCTCGGGGCGCTGCCGCTGGCCGCACGGCGGATCGACGCGCTCGAGTGCTCGGTCGCCGGGTTTGCCGGGCTCGCGCCCGCGGGCCCGCTCGATCGCGCCGTCCGCGTCGAGTCCTGGGAGAGCTTCGCCGCGCACTTCCGCGATCCGGCGCGCCCGCAGGACGGGCCGTTCATGGCAGAGGCGAAGCTCGCACACGCGGTGCGCGGGTTCTTTGGCAACGGCGGGCGCGCCTGTTGGATCGCGCGCGTAGCCGGCCGCCCCGGGACCTGCGACCTGAGCGGTCACCGCCGCGCGCTGGACCTGCTCGCGGCGCTCGACGAGCCGACGATCATCGCCGCGCCGGACGCGCACGTCACGGCCGCCGGCGGGCACGACGCGATGGGCGTGC
>DATMJM010000648.1:0-2321 GCA_035553935.1 Solirubrobacteraceae bacterium | reverse complement strand
GGTGATGCTGCCGCCGATCTTCATCTCGCTGCCGTTCAAGATCCTGCTGTTCGTCCTGGTCGACGGGTGGAACCTCGTCACCGAGTCCCTCGTCCGAAGTTTCGGCTAGCGGAGCAACCGGTGGACGAGGGAGCAGTCATCGACCTGACGATGCGCACGCTCGAGCTCGCGCTCAAGCTCGGGCTGCCGCTGCTGATGGCCGCGCTCATCGTGGGCCTGCTCGTCAGCGTCTTCCAGGCCGTCACGCAGATCCAGGAGATGACGCTGTCGTTCATCCCGAAGATCCTCGCGATGGTCGTCGTGGTCGTCGTCGCGGGGCCGTGGATGCTGGGCCAGCTGACGAGCTACACGCGCGAGCTGTACGGATCGATCCCCGAGCGGGTCGGCCGATGACGGCGGAGGCCATCCTGCGCCAGTTCGGCGAGAACCAGGTCGCCGGCTTCCTGCTCGTGCTGGGGCGCGTGGCGCCGTTGTTCCTGCTCGCCCCGCTGTTCTCCTCGCGCTCGCTGCCGCGCCGCGCCAAGGGCCTGTGCGCCGTCGCGCTGACGGTCGGCATCACGCCGCTGGCGCTCGGTGACCGCGAGATCCCGCTCGGGGTCATGTCCTACACGGAGCTCATGCTCAAGGAGATCCTCGTCGGCCTGGCGTTCGCCTTCGCGCTCGCCGCGCTGTTCGCCGCCGTCAGCACCGCCGGGGCGTTCATCGACACGCTGATCGGCTTCTCCTACGGAGCGCTCGTCGACCCCGTCACGGGCAACCAGAGCTCGGTCCTCACCCAGACCTACGTCCTCGTCGGGATCATGGTGCTGATCGCGATCGGCGGCGACCAGCTCATGATTAAGGGGCTGGCGCGCTCCTACGAGCTCGTCCCGCTGCTCGACACGCCGTCGCTGACGGCGCTCGTGGGCGGCGCGCAGAACGCGTTCGTGCAGGTGTTCCTCGCCGCGCTCGAGCTGGCGGCGCCGGTCGTGCTCGCGCTCGTCATCACCGATGCCGCCTTCGGGATGATCTCGCGTGTCGTCCCGCAGCTGAACGTCTTCGCGGTCGGCTTTCCGGCGAAGGTCACGGTCGGCCTGCTGATCATCGGCGTCTCGCTGCCGTTCGCGGCGGGATGGATGGCCGACGAGCTCGAGCGCTCCGTGTCGACCGCGCTGACGAGCCTGGGATAGACGCCGGCGATGGCCAACGACAAGACCGAGAAGGCGACTCCCAAGCGCCGTGCAGAGGCGCGGCGCAAAGGTCAGGTCGCCAAGTCGCAGGATCTCGGCGGGGCGGTCGTGATGCTTGCGTCGGTGCTGTCGCTCAGCGCCCTCGGCCCCGCCGCCTGGAGGCGCATGCGCGACGCGATGCTCGACTCGCTGGCGCTCGTCTCGACGCCGGACGTCGTCTCCCAGCCGGGCGTCGGCAAGGTCCTATCCAGCGCGATGACCGACGCCGCGCTCGCGGTCCTGCCGATCGCGATGGTCTGCATGGTCGCCGGTGTCGTCACGGGCGTGCTGCAGGTCGGCTGGAAGCCCAGCACGCAGGTACTCAAGCCAGACCCCAAGCGGATCAACCCGCTGAAGGGCTTCAAGAACGTCTTCGGCATGCACTTCGTGTTCGAGACCGGCAAGACCGTCATGAAGTTCGCGGTCATCGGGACGATCGCGGGGATCGCGCTGCTCGGCCAGCTCGACCAGCTCGGCGCGCTCGTCGGCCTGCCGCCCGCCGACCTGCTCGAGCGCGGCGCCGAGACGATCCTCGGCATCGCGCAGAAGGCGGGCATCGCGTACCTCGCGATCGCGGCCGCCGATCTCGTGTGGCAGCGCTACCGCCACGACAAGAGCCTGCGGATGGACAAGCAGGAGATCAAGCAGGAGTTCAAGCAGCAGACGGTCTCGCCCGAGGTCCGCTCGGCGATCCGCCGCCGCCAGATGCAGGCCGCGCGCGCGCGGATGATGGCCGCCGTCCCGGGCGCCGACGTCGTCGTGACGAACCCGACGCACTACGCGGTCGCGCTGCGCTACGACGGCGAGTCGCCCGCGCCGGTCGTCGTGGCGAAGGGCAAGGACCTCGTCGCGGCACGGATCCGGGCGATCGCCGCGGAGCACGACGTGCCCGTGATCTCCGAGCCGCCGCTCGCCCGGGCGCTGCACGCGGCCGTCGAGATCGACCGCCAGATCCCCGAGGAGCTGTTCGGCGCCGTCGCGCAACTTCTGGCCTTCGTCTACAGAACCGCGGGCCGCCGCCGACAAAGCGTGGTGGCCGGATGAATCTCGACAGCCCCCTGATCCAGAAGCTCACGCGTCACACCGACCTCGTCGCCGCCGGAGGCGTCGTGC
>DATMJM010000647.1:0-4688 GCA_035553935.1 Solirubrobacteraceae bacterium | reverse complement strand
TCGTCGATGCACGTCCCGACGGCCTGCGGCGTGAGGTCGATCCGCACGCCGAGCGCCTCCAGGACGTCGGCCGAGCCCGACCGCCCGGTCGCCGACCGGTTGCCGTGCTTGGCCACCGCGCAGCCCGCGCCCGCGGCGATCAGAGCTGCGGTCGTGGACACGTTGAAGGTCGGCCGGCCGCCGCCGGTGCCCGCCGTGTCGACGAGCTCGTCGCGCGACGTCTCGACGGGCGCCGCGAGCGCGCGCATCGTCCGCGCGAGGCCGGCCAGCTCGTCGATCGTCTCGCCCTTCGTGCGCAGGCCGATCAGCAGCGCGGAGATCTGCACCTCCGACGCGTCGCCGGCCATGATCACCGCGAGCACCTCGGCAGCCTCGTCGGCGCTGAGGTGCCGGCCCGAGGCCACCTTGTCGATCGCCTGCGTGAGGACGGGATCGGGCACGCGCCGCGCAGCCTAGTACTAGCCGCCCAAGGTCGTCGCCGCGAGCTTCCGCGGCCGCCGGCCGGCGGCCGTGATCGGCGCGATCTCGCGGATCTCCTCCACGATGCGAACCGCGAGCTCGGCCGGCGTCTCGCCCGGGCGCAGGCCCTCGGCGGGCGGCAGGAACCTCACGTGCAGGCGCGGGCGCTTGGGAAAGCGCGCGATGTCCGTGGAGCCGGTCACCGCGACCGGCACGATGACGGCCTCCGGCACGGCCGCGGCGAGACGGCCGAAGCCGCTGCGCGGGCGCAGCTTGCGGCCGAGGCTGCGCGTGCCCTCGGGGAAGATCCCGACGCAGCTTCCGCCGCGCAGCTCCTCGATCGCCCGGTCCAGCGCGTGCGCGTCGCTCGTGCCGCGCACGATCGGGATCTGGCCCATTCCGTCGAGGACCTTGTTGAGGCCCTTGACCTTCCACAGCGTCGACTTCGACAGCGCCCGGATCTGCCGGCGCTTGACCGCGGCGATCCCGATGACGACCGGGTCCCAGTAGGAGTCGTGGTTGCCGACGAGCAGCATCGGGCCGCTGGCGGGCATGTGCTCGACCCCGTCGACCTTCAGCCGGCCCCACCAGCGGACGATCGGCACGCTGATGGCGAGCGCGAGGCGGTAGGTGCTGGTCATCGGCTCGTGGTCGCTCGTCATGCGCTGGCGATTGTAGGTCCGCTGTCGTCGGACGGTCGTCCGCCGCCGTTGAGGATCGCAGCGCCAGGGGTACCTCCGTCACATGGAGATCCTCATCGTCGTCGCGCTGCTGCTCATCGTCGCCGCACTCGCGTTCCTCTTCATGAGGTCGCGCTCAGGAGCCCATCGAGGGGCTGGCCTGCCTGGCCGCCGACGCGGCCTCCGTGGCGGTCGTCGCGCGGCGGCCGCCGCGCGTCACGATCCGATGGCAGAGGCGGTCGAGCACCACAGCGCGGCGACCGACCCGCACGAGGCGGCCGAGGAGGAGCTGCGCCTGCGCGCGCAGGCCAACCGGGTCGCCGCCGACCTGCACGCGCGGGAGGCTGCGGCACTGGAGTCGCAGGTCGGCCGCAACGGCCGCCGCGCGCACGACGAGGACCGTCGCGTGGCGGGCGACGAGCCGGCGTACTACGACGACGACGGCCGCCCGGTCTACGAGCAGGACCGCCCGCGCTACTGAGTTCGGGCGAGCTTAGGCCGCGGGCTGCGGCGCGAGCTCGAACGCGTGCGCGACCCGCTCGAGCCCGAGCGCGCGGAGCTCCGGGTCGACGACCTGCGAGACGAGCATCAGCTCGTCGGTGCCGGTGCGCTCGGCGAGATCGACCAGCCCGGCGTGGACGGTGTGTGCAGCGCCCACGACATTCCGCGATACCGCCTCGTCCACCACCGCGCGCTCGGGGGGACTGAGACGGCCGAGCAGCGCCTCGGCGTCCTCCACGCTCGGGATCGGCGCCGGCCGCCCCTGGCGCAGGCGCAGCATCGCCACGCCGCCGGGGAGCGCCAGGCGGGCCGCGTGCTCGTCGTCGCCGCCGACCACGATCCCGGCGGCGACTATCGTGCGCGGCGCGTCGAGCAGCTCCGACGGCCGGAAGAGGCTGCGGTACAGCTCGAGGGCGGACTCGGTGAAGTGCGGGTGGAAGTGGTGGGCGAACACGAACGGCAGCCCCAGCGCCGCGGCGATGCGGGCGCCGCCGTCGGTCGAGCCGAGCATCCACAGCTCCGGCACGGTGTGCTCTCCCGCGACGGCTCGCATGCCGCCCCAGCCGCTGCCGAGATGACCGCGCAGCTGCTCGAACTGCTCCTCGAAGAGCGCGGGCGACGTGCTGCGCAGCGCCAGCGCCGTGCGCAGGTCCGTCCCCGGCGCGCGGCCGAGACCGAGGTCGATCCGGCCGCGGTGCAGCGCCTCGAGCATCCCGAAGCGCTCGGCCACCGCGAGCGGTGCATGGTTGGGCAGCATCACGCCGCCCGACCCGACGCGGATGCGCGACGTGCGGGCCGCGATGTGCGCGATGAGCGTCTCCGGCGCGGTCGACGCGACCGAGGGGACGTTGTGGTGCTCGGCGACCCAGAAGCGCCTGAAGCCCAGCTCGTCGGCGCCGCGGGCGAGCTGCGTCGTGCCGGCTAGCGCGTCACGCGCGCTCTGCCCGGCGCCGACCGGCGCGAGGTCGAGGACCGAAAGCGGAATGCTCATTCCGCCGAGGGTAGAGCGGCCGGCTGCCGGCGTCAGCGCTGCAGGAAGTTGCGCAGCAGCAGCTTGCCCTCGTCGGTCAGCACCGACTCGGGATGAAACTGGACTCCCTCGGCGGGCAGCTCGCGGTGGCGGATGCCCATGACCACGCCATCGCCCTCGGCGGAGATCTCGAAGACGTCGGGCAGGCGGTCGGGGTCGACGACGAGCGAGTGGTAGCGGCCGACGGTCAGCCTGCGCGGCAGCCCGGCGAAGATCGTCCGCCCGTCATGCGTGATCTCGCTCGTCTTGCCGTGGATCGGCGCACCGCGGACGACGACGCCGCCGAACGCCTGCGCCAGCGACTGGTGGCCGAGGCAGACGCCGAGCGTCGGGATGCCGGCCTCGGGAAAGCGGCGCATCGCATCGAGCGAGATCCCCGCCTCGTTGGGCGTGCACGGGCCCGGCGAGACGAGGACGCGGTCGGGCGCGCGCTCGAGCAGCTCGTCGACCGAGGCGACGTCGTTGCGGACGATCTCGAGCTGCGCGCCCATCTCGCCCAGGAACTGGACGAGGTTGTACGTGAAAGAGTCGTAGTTGTCGACGACGAGGACGGACGTCATGGCCAGTCGGGCTGCTGTGACGCGAGCTCGACCGCGCGCAGCACCGCGCGCGCCTTCGCCTCGCTCTCGGCGAACTCGTAGGCGGGCTGGGCGTCGGCGACCGTGCCGCCGCCGGCCTGCACGTGCGCGCGGCCGTCCTTGACGACGACCGTGCGGATGTGGATGCAGGTGTCGAGATCTCCCGTGTAGGCGAGGTAGCCGATCGCCCCGCCGTAGCCGCCCCGCTTGACCGGCTCGAGCTCGTCGATGATCTGCATCGCGCGGACCTTCGGCGCGCCCGACAGCGTCCCGGCCGGCAGGACCGAGCGCAGCGCGTCCATCGCCGTGACGCCCTCGCGCAGCGTGCCGGACACGTTGGAGACGATGTGCATGACATGCGAGTACGTCTCGACGGCCATGAAGCGGTCGACGCTGACCGAGCCGTACTCGCAGACGCGCCCCAGGTCGTTGCGGCCGAGATCGACGAGCATCACGTGCTCGGCACGCTCCTTGTCGTCGGCGAGCAGCTCCTTCGCGATCCGCTCGTCGTCGTCGAGCGTCGCGCCGCGCGGGCGTGTGCCGGCGATCGGACGCGTGGCGACGTGGCGGCCGGTGACCGTCAGGACCGGCTCGGGCGAGGCACCGGCGACCTGGAAGTCGAGGAAGTCCAGGAAGTACATGTACGGGCTGGGGTTGACGACCCGCAGCCCGCGGTAGATCGAGAACGGGTCGATGTCGAGGTCCGCCGACCAGCGCTGCGACGGCACGACCTGGAACGCGTCGCCGGCATGGATGTACTCGACGATCCGCTCCACGTTGGACTGAAACTGCTCGCGCGACATGTTCGGCGAGAACACGGGCCGCGGGCGCGCGGGCGTCGGCGCCGGGCGCGGCACGGGGCCGGCGAGCAGGTCGCGCGCCTTCTGGATCGTCGCCACGGCATCGGCGTACGCGCTTTCGAGGTCGGTCGCCTCGTCGTCGGCGTAGACGTTGACGAGCACGCTGATCGTGTGCTTGAGGTGGTCGAACACGAGCAGCACGTCGGACAGCATGAGCGCCATGTCCGGCAGCCCGATGGGATCCGGATTGGGCTCGCCCAGCGGCTCGACGGTGCGCACGAGGTCATAGCCGAAGTAGCCGACGGCGCCGCCTGCGAAGGGCGGCATGTCCGGCCACGGCGCCTGGCGGTGGCGAGCGACCTCCCTGGCGGCGTAGGCGTACGGATCCGCCGGCTCGTCGCCGAGCGACCAGCGCACGACCCTGCGCGGACGCACGCCGATGAAGCTGTAGCGGCCGACCTCCTGGCCGCGCTCCGCGGACTCCAGCAGGAACGACCCGTTCTCCGGCTCGCGGCCGCGCAGCTTCAGGAACGCGGAGACCGGCGTCTCCGTGTCGTCGATGAACGAGTGGCGCAGCGGGATGAGGTTGTAGTCGCGCGCGAGCTCGCGCACCTCCTCGGGCGACGGCTCGACGCGGAGC
>DATMJM010000646.1:0-2196 GCA_035553935.1 Solirubrobacteraceae bacterium | reverse complement strand
GCGATGTCGAGCGGGATGAGCTCGTCGGTATGGGCTGCGGCGGTCGTCACGCCGCGGCGTCAATCCTTCTTGCTGCCCGGACCGAACGCCGCCCAGAGGCTGCCGGCGAACAGCGCGCCGAAGCGGGCGAGCGCGTCGACGCGGTGCGGCGGGTCGACGCGGAAGGTCGTCATCTGCACGGCGAAATCCTGTGGCAGGACGTGCAGGATTCCGGTGGCGATGACGTCGGAGTCCTGCTCGCCGGGCCTGACGTGGCCGGCGAGGATCCGCGTGAACAGCGTGGTCGTGTCGCTCCATACGTCGAAGCCCTTGTCGTCCTTGACCTCCTTGAAGCCGTTGAGCGTGATCGGATGGCCCTCGCCGTCGGCGATCAGCAGCCGGTACTTCATGAGCTTGCGCTCGTTGCCGTCCTCGTCGTCGTCGACGAAGAGGTTGAACCAGCCCTCCTGCACCTCGAGCCTGCCGCCGAGCGCGTCGCACTGCACGTGGCCGGTGATCGTGCCCGGATGCTGCGGGTCCTCGATGAAACGCTCGATGTCGTCCATCAGCACCGTCACGTGGAACATGCAGGCCGTCTTGGCCTTCTTGCCGGTGCGAAAGCCCTTGTCGTAGTCGTCCTCGCCGAAGGTGATGAAGCCGCGCATCTTCTCGGTGAAGCGCAACGAGGCGGGGTGCCGGCTCGCGGCGGGGGCGGCGACAGCCGGAGCCTTGTCGGCGGGCGGGACCCCCTCTGCAGGCGGAGGTGATGCGGTCACGGCTGCTCCCTTCATGTCTTCCAGGATGGCGTCGGCGAAGCGATCGGCGAGGCCGGCGATGGTCAGGCTCGGGTTCGGTCCGACCGGCCCCGGCATGACGGAGCCGTCGGCGATGTGCAGGCCGGGGTGGCTGTAGACGCGGCCCCATGGGTCGACAACGCCCTCGCGGTCGTGGCGGCCCATCGGGCAGCCACCGAGCGCGTGCACCGTCACGACGCGGCTCAGCAGCCAGATCGGGTTGTCGAGGAACGTGCCGCCGATCTGCTCCGCGACGTCCTTGGAGACGTCGCGCACGCGCTCGAAGTACTGCTTCGACGCGCCGTTCTTCTTCCAGTCGATCGCCAGGCCGCCGTCCCTGAGCGACATCGTGCCCTCCGGCACGTCGCGGCCCATGCCGAGCAGCGGCAAGAATCCCGACGACTCGCTGCAGTCGCCCAGCAGCTCGGCGATCTCGGCGCCGACGTCGGTGTCCTCGTGCGTGAACAGCCCGCGCAGCATCCGCGGCAGCGCGCGGCGCTGCTCGAGCAGCGACGCCGGCGTGTCGATGAGCTGCAGCATCCAGCTGACGAACTCCGGCTGGCCGGCGTCCTCGAGGTAGAAGCCGCGCTGCCCGCGGGGCCCGCCGTCGATCTCGTCGGGCACCCGGATCGCGCTCGTGATGACGGGTGCGTGGGCCGAGTCCAGGACGTTGGGGACCTTCCTGCCGTCGACCTCCTTCATGCAGTTGCGCGCGAAAGTCAGCAGGTCGCCGTTGCCGCCGAAGCGCGAGCCGAGCGCGGGGCTGAGGCCGGGAAACGCCGAGCGGTTCTTCAGCAGCAGGAACGTCGTGCCGAGCGTTCCGGCGGCGAGGACGAGGCGGTCGCAGGTGATCGTCTGACGGTCCAGCCGCGACGTGTCGGTCTTCGTCCCCTCCGATGCGGCGTCGTGGACGACGTACTCGACCTGGTAGCCGCCGCCCTCGCGCGGCTCGAAGGAGCGCACCTCGTGGCGCGAGCGGATGTCGGCGCCGGCGTGCCAGGCAGCCGTGATGTACGTGTAGTCCAGCGAGTTCTTCGAGCCGTGGTTGCAGCCGAGATCGCACTCGCCGGTCAGCTTGCAGGTCAGCCGCGTGCGGCCGTGGATGTTCGGCCGGTCCTCCTTGATCGGCTCGCCGGGGACGGGCGGGTCCCCCGGATTGCCGAACGTCACCGCGAGGTTCACCAGGCGCCAGTCGAGACCCAGCTTCTCGGCCGCGTCCCGGAACGCGAGCGTCTTGAGCGTCTTGTCGTACGGCGCCTCGTCGAGCGGATAGCGCGTGACGTTCATCATCTTCTCGACGCGGTCGTAGTGCGGGTCGAGGTCGGCGCGCGTCACCGGCCAGTGCTCGTAGCCGTCCTTCCACGAGCCGCTGCCGGGCTCCTCGCGCACGAACCACTCCTCGTCCTTGCGCAGCAGCACGTTG
>DATMJM010000645.1:0-2360 GCA_035553935.1 Solirubrobacteraceae bacterium | reverse complement strand
GCGCCGGGCCGTCAGCATTCCCTGCCAGGTCGGCTCGACGACGAGTTCTCGCTGGTCGTCAACAAGGTCACGCCGGAGGCCGACGTCGCCCGCGCCGAGGAGTTCCTCGGCGTCCCGTTGCTCGGGACGGTTCCCGCCGACGGCGAGGTGCGGGCGGCCGAGCGGGCGGGGGTCGCGGTGCTCGACGCCGCTCCTGACTGCGGCGCGGTCCAGGCGATCGAGCGCTTGGTCGACGCGCTAGATGCAAGTACCATGGAGCGTCTATGAAGATCGTGGTCGCAGGAAAAGGTGGAGTCGGCAAGACAACCGTGTCGGGCACGATCTCGCGCGCACTCGCGCGCGCGGGTCACGATGTCCTCGCGCTGGACGCCGACACGAACCCGATGCTCGGCGTTTCGCTGGGCGTCGGCCCCGAGGAGACCGACCTCCTCGTCGCGGTGCGCCAGGGGCTGGAGACCGGCGAGACCGAGCATGAGCAGACGACCGAGGGCTTCGTCGAGCGCTTCGGGCGCGACGCGCCTGACGGCGTGCGTCTCGTCGTCGCGTCGCGGATCGAGCGCGCGAACCCGGGCTGCTCGTGCTGCGGGGTCAGCCCCGAGAGCCTCCTGAGCGAGCTCGAGTCCGACGGCAAGATCATCATCGGCGACCTCGAGGCCGGCATCGGCACGGTCATGCGCTTGCAGGAGGGCCAGGCCGACGTCGTGCTCGTCGTCGCCCAGCCGACCGCGAAGTCCCTGGACATCGCCCGTCGCGCGGTCGAGATGTCAGACGACCGCGGCGGCCGCGTGATCGTCGTGGCCAACCGCGTGCGCGACGACGAGGACCTGGCCGTCATCCGCGAGGCCGTCGGTGATTGCGAGCTGGTCGTCGTGCCGGACGATGCGGTGATCGCCCGCGCAGACCGCGAGGGCCGCGCCGCGATCGACGTCGACGAGGACTCGCCGGGCGTCAAGGTGCTCGTCGGGCTCGCCGACCGCCTGGCGAGCATGGCAGTCCCCGCCTGAGCGGCGGCTCAGCGCACCGTCACCTCGTTGATCATCCCGAGCTCGAGGTGACGCGGGCCGCCGCGGCGGCCCCGCACGAAGCAGATCACCGCGTACCTGCCGGGGGCGAAGCTCAGCTGCGCCACCTGGCGGTCGCCGCCTTCGAGGACCACCGTCTCGCGCACGACCTCGCTGTCGACCGGCAGCGGGCCGGTCGAGGTGCGGCTGCCGAAGAACCGGCGGACCTCCGCGAGATCCGTGCCGGCACGCATCGGCGTGAAGTACGCATGGTGCGGCTCGCGGCCCGTGTTGTCGAAGTCGACGCTGTTGCGGCCCGGCTTGAGCCCCGAGACGCGGAACGAGAAGTCCAGCGCCTCGACGCGGGCCGGCGCGCGCGGCGGCTCTGGCGCCTTTCGCGGTGAGGTCACCTCGAACTCCGCCACCGTGCCCGGCTCGCCGCGCGTCGACGCGACGAAGTACCTGCCCGCCGAGAGCGCCTGCAGCGTGGTGCCGGTCGCGCCGGGCTCGGTGAGGCTGACGCCACCCGCCGTCCGCAGCCAGTCGGGCAGCTGCCGGCCGACGCGCAGCGCCGCCTCGACGGTGTGCTCTGCGTCGATCCTCCACAGCTGCGCCTTGCGCGGCGCCTCGCCGACGTTGCGCAGCCGGATCTCGACCAGCCCGCCGCTCACCGAGCGCGGCGCCCGGTAGCGTGGCTTGCCGTCCCGCGTATCGTCGACGATGATCGTCAGGCGCGGTCGGTCGGCCCCGTCGCGCAGCGGGTCACGGGCGACCGTCCCGCCTGCCGCAGGCGCCACTCCGCGCTCCCGCGCCGTGGGCGCCTGCTCGACGACGACGTCGTCACCACCGCAGCCCGCGAGCGCCGCGGCGAGCACGAAGAGCGACGAAGCTGCCCACGTCCGCATCGCCGCGCTCACGGCACGCATTCGATCACCGATGCCGGGCGCCGGTCAAGCCTGCGACGGCGGCCGCTGCGCGCCGCGCCCGTACGCGTGGAGGAACTCGTTCTGGACGTCGCGCGAGCGCTCGACGGAAGCGGCGATGCGCGCGAGCTCCTCCAGGCCGGCGGCGCTGATGTCGTACACGCGCCGCCTCGGACCCGTCTCCGAGGTCACCCAGCGCGAGGAGATCAGGCCGGCGCTCTCCATGTTGCGCAGGCTGCGGTACATCACGGCCGCATCGAGCCGCATCGCTCGCTCGCCGAGGGCCCGCCGCAGCTCGTATCCGTAGCTCGAGCCGTCGCGCAGCAGGAGCAGAAGCCACGCCGTGCGAAAGTCCTTCTGCATCACCGTATGATCCCACCGCATCCTTGCGCGCCTGCCGGCCGATCCGACCGTACGAGAGGCGAAACGACCACAC
>DATMJM010000644.1:0-2441 GCA_035553935.1 Solirubrobacteraceae bacterium | reverse complement strand
CGCGCTGTGGCTGGACCGCACGCACGGCGTCCTGCGCTGGGCGCCGGTGCTCGCGCTCGCCTTCTACGGCCTGTGGCTGCTGTGGCGCTCGCACCGCGACCACATCTCGCGGGTGCTGCCCGAGCGCGCCGCCGTGGAGATCGCGGCGGCGCGCTCGGGCAGCACCCGCGAGATGTGGTCGCGGTGCGAGCGCCACAGCAGCCACAGGCCGTAGAAGGCGAGCGCGAGCACCGGCGCCCAGCGCAGGACGCCGTGCGTGCGGTCCAGCCACAGCGCGACCAGGCGGGGCGCGCGATCGAGCAGGTCGCCCGCCCCGAGGTCGCCGAGACGGTCGCCGGGAACGGCCGCGGCGGCGGGCGTGAAGCCGCCGAAGAGCTGGTCGTTGACCGTCACGAACATGACTCCCGAGAACAGCAGGGCCTCGAGCTCGACGAGCATCGCGAAGCCGCGCCCGCGGCGGCGCAGCCAGTGCAACATCGCGAGCGCCACCACGAGCCCGGCGACCGCGAACTGCAAGCCCAGCCAGGGCAGCACCGCGAGCGCGACCGAGGCGCCCGCCACCCAGCGGATCCGTGGCCGCTCGCGCACCCGCAGCGCCAGCAGCGCGGCGGCCGCCAGCAGCGCGCCGGCGGTCAGCTCCGGCAGGACCGCGGTCGCGGACGCCAGCGCGGGGGGCGACAGGCCGCACGCGAGCGCGGCGCCGCTCGCCCACGGCTCGGGCACGACCCGCCGCGCCAGCAGCGACCCGAGCACGAATGCCAGCGCGGCGACCGCCGCCAGCAGCAGCTGCACGGCGAGCGGCCCTCCGACGGCGTACGCGGGAGCGATCAGCAGGGCGAAGCCGCCCCCGCCGGCATCGTTGGCCTGGCCGTTGGTCAGCCGGCCGCGGCGCTCGAGGACGTAGGGGTACCAGCCGCGGTAGGCGCGCGTGGCGTACTCGTCGCGCAGGTCGAGGTCGCGATCGGTGGCGATCGACTCGGCCGTCAGCAGGTGGTGGGGCTCGTCGCCGCCGAACTGCGAGCTGCCGAACGCGGGCAGGCCGATCGTCGCGGCGTACGCCGCGAACAGGACCAGCCAGAGCGCCGCCGCGCGTGCACCCGGTCGACGGCCCGCCGCGGGGCTCGAAGCGCGATCCACTGCCCTGCCGGCCCTCGTAGCGCCAGTCGCGCCCGACCCGCTCGACGCCGAGCGGGTACAGCGTCAGGCTGCCGTCGGCCGCGAAGCGCATCCGCACCAGGTTCTTGTAGTCGGCGATCGACTGGCCGGTGAAGACCTGGTTGGCGGCCTCGGGCGCCCGCGGGCCGCGGACACGATGGATCGCGAGCAGGACGAGCGCGAACACGGTCGAGCCGATCGCGGCGCCGGCGGCGAACAGCAGCACGACGGCGAGGCCCCAGGCGACGATCGGCGCGGCGCCCGGCGCGAGCGTGGAGGCGAGGTACGTGAGGCCGGCCGCGACGAGCAGGTGGACGAGCGTGTGCGCGAGCGCCACGAGCAGCTTCGCGAGCTGCGTCGAGCCGCGCCTCCCGCCCCTGACCTCCTGCGCGTCGGGCTTGATGTCCGTCCCGCCGAAGACCGCGCCGAAGAGCGCCAGCGCGAGGAGGATCGTCATCCCGCCGGCGGCCTCGGAGAGAAAGCCGGAGAAGCCGCCCGGGCGGTCGAGCAGGCCGCCGTCGCCGGCGTTCAGCGCGCCGAGCATCGCGAGGCCCAGCAGGACGTAGATGGCGCCCATCAGCGCGGCGAACGCCGGGTTGAGCCTGGCGAGCCCGACGATCCCGTTCGACAGGCGCCGTGACTCCTTCTCGCGGGGGTAGATCGCGGTCCGCTCGTAGGCCACCGAAAAGTCGCGGTCCAGCGAGCGCAGGTCGAGCCGCTCGCGCAGCGTGTGCGTCGCCGACAGGTACGCGCCGCCGCCGCCGGCGGTGATCCGCGTGGGGGCGTCGGCGGCGTTCGCGCCGCCCGCCGGCTCGTAGCGCGCGTAGTGGTGCTGGTCGCCGGTGATCGTGATCGCCAGCCGCGCGCCCTTGGCGCGCACGACGCGCTCCTCGAAGTACGACAGGTAGCGCCACGAGGCCGGCTCGGTGCGCTCGGGAACGGCCTTCACCCACGCCGGCTTGGCGGTCATGAGGATCACCTTGTCCCCGGGCGCGACCCGCTGGCCGCGGAAGTAGTCCAGCTGCACGTCGTCGATGTACGTGTCCAGCTGGATGTCGATCGCCCACAGCCACCAGTCGTTGGGCAGCCGGATCGCGAAGTAGCTGCGCCGCTGGCGCGTGCGCCAGTCGCCGATCCGCCCCTCTCGCGTACAGAACACGCGCAGGAAGCTCGCGAGCCCGTCGTACCAGTCGTGGTTGCCGGGCAGCGCGTACATGTCGGGCTTGTCGGGGTGCCCGTTCTTCGGCAGCGCCGCCGCAAACGGCCCGATGAAGCGATCCTCGTAC
>DATMJM010000643.1:0-3919 GCA_035553935.1 Solirubrobacteraceae bacterium | reverse complement strand
TCCTCGAGGAGCACGGTGTCGCCGAGGCCTTGCCTGTCTGCGGCCACGATCTCGCGCTCGAGGTCAAGGCCTTCATAGATCGCGCCCGTCACCGCCCGGCACTGCTCCAGAACCGCATCGCCGGAGCCTTTCGCGCGCGCGACGGAGAAGCTCTCGTACGTGACGGGCCCGGCCGGCGCCGATATCTCTCTGGCGAGCACCGGGTTGAGCTGCTGGGGCCAGAACCCGAACTTGTTGTACAGGGCGATGTGCTTGGGGCTCTCCGGCCAGGTGAAGAGTCCCGCGTGGCGCACTCCCCAGCGCTCGAACACGTCCATCACCGGGTCCATGAGCCGCGTGGCGATGCCGCGGTCCCACAGATCGACCCGCACCGTGAGCGGGCCGAAGAACCCGAAGCTTCCCCATCGGGTGGCGAAGTTCGAGCCGACCACCTCGCCGTCGAGCTCGGCGCAGAACGCCGCGCCCGGGTCGGCGTGGTACCGGGTGTGGACCCAATCGCCGTCGCCGAACACCTCGATCGGATTCGGGACCTTCAGGTAGGTGCCGAACGCGATCCGCATGATCCGGTCCGCTTCATCGAGGTCTTGCTCCTCGAGCGGACGAATCTCGAGCTTCGCCCGAACCGCATCGACCTCCGTGTCGCCCGTGGGCTCGTCGGTCACTGTCATCTCCATCCCCCTTGCCGTCCCTCGGTCGCGCCGGAGCAACCGCTATGCTGAAAACTACCTTGCTGTCAAGATACTTCCTGTAAAGATAAGATGTCAAGCCCACCGCGGCGGCCGGGGCGAGAAGCCCGCCGACAGGACCAGCTCGATCGTATGCTCGACCAGTGGCGCCGCGAACGGCCGGAGATCGACGCGGACGGCATGGCGCTCGTCCCGCGCGTGATGCGCCTCGCCCACCTCTACGACACCGAGATGGCCCGCGTCTCGCGCGCGTTCGGCCTCAAGCCGGGCTGGCTCGATGTGCTCTCTGCCCTGCGGCGGGTCGCCGCTCCCCACCGGATGTCGGCCACCGAGCTGGCACGCTGGGTGCTGCTGTCCTCGGGGGGGATGACGAACCGGCTCGACCGGATGGGAGAAGCCGGGCTCGTCAGGCGCCGACCCGACCCCTCCGACCGTCGCGGGGTCCTGGTCGAGCTCACACCGCATGGCCGGAAGGTGATCGACGCCGCGATGGACGCCCACCTTGCGCTCTACGAGGAGCTGGTGAGCAGCGCCCTGACCAAGGCCGAGCAGCGAACGTTCGTCGAGCTGATGCGCAAGCAGACGCTCGCCTTCGAGGAGGGCCGGGTGGGCGGCGCAGGCGGAGACCGCCGTGGGCGAGGCGCCTGAGTAGGCGGCCTCCCGGCCGGTAGGCGGCGGCGCCTGCGCGGGTAGCGCAGGTGCACGACGAGCGCGTCGAGGTGTCACGAAGGCACCGGCGGTGTAGCCGGCCCGCTCGAGCTCGTCGACGAGGGCCGTGAGTCGGTGTCTTGCGTCGCGCTCGTGGGTGGCCTCGTCGAGTGCCTGCCAGTAGGGCGCGGACGCGTTCGCGCTCGCGTTCGGGCAGCTTGGCGAGCAGGTTGCGCCGGCGGTGCACGGCGCAGTGCTGGCGATCGGAGGCCGGCCAGCACTGCTCGACGACCGTGATCAGCCCGGGGGCGCCGTCGGCGACCACAAGCAGCGGCGCGCCGAGCCCGCGGGCGATCAGCACGCCTTCCTTTGGGCCGTCTGAGCGCACGCAGAGAAGCACCGCGTCGCAAACCAGCGCCGCCAGGCGGACCTCGTAGTGGTCGCGGCGCCCGAACGCCTCAAAGCGCTCACGCAGCTTCTGGCAGATGCGCGAGGCGGTCGACTTTGACAGCTTCCCCAGGCCCGCCTTCTCGCACAGCGACTCGACGTCGCGCGTCGGCACGCAGCGCGTCGATCTGCTCCTCAATCTCCGCCGACGGCGGTACGGTGCGTCTCACGGCGTAGGTCTCCTTCATCGTCTCGTCAGGACTCGAGGGAACCTACGCCGCGCCCTTGACGGGCCCGCGCTATTCACAGCAGTCGCGAGACGCGACCAGTCAGCAAGCTGGCTCGATGCGGCTCTGTCCGGAGCGGCCCTCAACATCCGCCTCGTCGACCCCGCGACAGATGCAACGCAAGGGCCAGCCCGCGACCGCGTCCATCCCGACTAGGGGCTCATCCGCAGCCAGCGCCCGGTCGAGGGCACCCGGCTGGCGTCGAGGAGGAACAGCAGGTACCAGCCGGGCGGGGCGAGGTTCGGCTGCGGCGGCGCCTCGACGGTGATGTCGGCCGCTCCGATCGCGCTGATGACGAGTTCGATGCCGCGCTGGGACATGTTGAAGCCGTGCGTGACCGCGCCGGGGCGCAGCAGGACGACCTCGGCGATGTCACTCGCGTTGGGCGTGTCGACCGTGAAGCTCGCGCCATAGCTGACGCTCGCGGGCGCGCCGGAGATCACCGGGCGCAGCATGTCGAAGTAGTCGGGGTAGAAGCGCTCGTGCGGCGTGTAGATCGCGGGCGGGTCGGCGTCCGGCGGCGCGCCGCCGCCGAGCACACTGCCGTCCTGGAGCAGCAGGAACGACGAGTGGTAGGTCCGTACGTGCGTCATGTTCGGCCCGAGCAGCCAGCCGGCGGCCGGGTTGCGCGGATCGAAGATCTCGCACGCGCCGCCGTCGGGTCCACCCGCGATCCCACCGGCGACGAACACGCGGCCGTCCGGCAGCAACGTCGCCGTGAACTGCTGCGGGCGCGGCACGTTGAGGTCGGGTAGCGCTGTCCACGTCGGCGCAGCCGCGGACAGGTCGATCGTCTCGGCGGTCTTCTGTGTCGCCGGGGTGTTGCCTGCGATGACGTAGACGATCGGCTCGTAGTCGGGCGGGCGGAGCAGCAGCAGCACCGAGCTGCCCTTCTCGCCGCCGGTGCTGCGGTCCCCGTGAAGCGTCCCGAACGTCTCGGCCGCGGCCGGCGCTGCGAGGTCGAAGCGGTGCGTCGGGACGTGCGGCCCGGCGATGAACAGCCGCCCGTCGGGCAGCACGTATGTCCACGGGTAGTACTGGTGATGGTTCATGCCGGCGGGCATCGCGATCGGCGCGTCCCAGCCTGCGCCGTGGGTGTAGATCTCGATCGATTTCGATGCCGAGCCGTACAGCGTCGCGGCGCGGCCGTCGCCGAGGGTCAGCGTCGTCGAGTAGAAGCGGTTGTGGGCGGTGTCGTCGTCGCGCGTCCAGGTCAGCGACGGCGGGTCGAACGCGAAAGCCTTGCTCGGCGAGAAGCCGCCGTGGATCAGCACCGTCCCGGCCGGCGTGTCGAGCAGCGTGTGCTCGGCCGACCACATGTCCGATGTGTTGACGTTGAGCGCTGGGTCGTCGGCCGGTTGGTTGGCGGGGCTGAGGTAGCTGCCGGCGGGCGTGGAGTAGTCCCACACGCGCGACTGGTCGGCGCGCGTGCGGCCCCAGAACAGGACGCGCTGGGTGTTGGGCAACAGGACCGAGTGCATCAACAGCACCTCCGGCGTGCCCGCGACCTCCTCCCAGCGGCCGCCGCCGTGGCCCCGGCAGGGGTGCGGGTCGACGTCGGGGCACGCGTTCGTGCCGTCGTCGAGCGGCAGCCCGGTGCGGTGCGCGATCGCGTGTGCCATCTTCTCGGTCAGCCACACGCTCTGGCGGGCGCGCACGACGCCGACCATGCCGTTCATCATGTGGTGATGGACGTGGCAGTGAAAGAGGAAGTCGCCCTTCAGGCGGTGTAGCGTCGCGTCCTCCGGCCGGTGCTCGGGGTCCTGCGCCCGCTCCTCCTCCTCGGTCAGCAGCAGCACCGGCGGGATCTCGGACTCGACGACGAACGACTCGGCCGGCCCGAGGCTGCGCACGTCGAGGTACTCGCCGCCGAACTTCCAGCGCATCGCGTGCGGATGGAAGTTGTGCCAC
>DATMJM010000642.1:0-3276 GCA_035553935.1 Solirubrobacteraceae bacterium | reverse complement strand
TCCGCGCACCGAGACGGCGGGTTGACGATCGACATGTCGCGCCTGCGCGGCGTCGACGTCGACCCCGAAGCCGGCACCGCCACCGTGCAGCCCGGGTGCCTCCTCGCCGACGTCGACCGTGAGACCCAGCGCCACGGGCTTGCCACGCCCCTCGGCTTCATCTCCGAGGTCGGGGTCGCCGGCCTGACACGGCGGGCTGATCGCCTGGCCCTTCGAGCGGGCGGAGGAGATCCTCGCCGCCTACCGCTCACTCACGACCGAGGCGCGCCGCGAGCTGGCCGCCTGGCTCGTCATCCTCCGCGCGCCGCCGGCCCCATTCGTGCCTGCGGAGTGGCAGCGCGAGCTGGTCTGCGCCATGTCGGTCTGCTACAGCGGCGCGCTCGACCACAAAGACGAGGCCCTCGCGCCGATCCGGGCGCTTCGCGACCCTGTGGTGGACCTGCTCCAGCAGCAGCCCTACGTCCAGCTCCAGTCCTATCTGGACGACACCGAGCCGAAGGGGCGGCACTACTACTGGAAGACCGAGTACCTCTCCGATCTCGACGACGGCCTGCTCGCACTGGTCCCCGAACTCGCCGCCGCGTGCCCGATTCCCGAGGCGCAGATCGGCTTCCTGCACATCGGCGGATCGCTCGGCGAGCACGAGGAGCACGACGGCGCCGTCGGCAACCGCGACGCTCGCTTCGCCGTCGGACTCAACGGCGCCTGGGAGCCCGCGGAGCCCCAGGCCGACGCCTACCGCCGCTGGGTGCGCGACGCCTGGCAGCAACTCCGGCCGTTCTCGACCGAGCGCGCGTACATCAACTTCCAGACCGCCGACGAGGACGATAACCGCGTGCAGGCGAGCTACGGTGCGAACTTCGCCCGTCTCGCCGAGGTCAAGGCGATCTACGACCCGAGCAACGTGTTTCGGTCGAACCGCAACATCAGCCCGTCCGCGCCCTTCGTACCTGACGCGTGAAGATCCTCGGGCCGCCGCCGTTCGCCGCCCGCGCCGCCTGATGGCTCGCTGCCGCGGCGTTCGAGGTCGCGCGCCGCCGTCACGACCCGGCGCAGATCGCGCTCGTGCTCGCGATCGTCGCGCCGATGGCGTTCAAGCCGTAGCCGCCGGCAGCTCGCCGTCGCCGGCGTACTGCAGGCACAGCACGCAGACATCGTCGTCGCGGCGGCCGTCGCCGACGCACGCGCGCACGAGCTCGCCGTGCAACGCATCGACCGGGAGATCGCGGTGCGCTTCGGCCTCTGCGACGAGCGTCGCGAGCATCTCGTCGAGGGATGTGCCGCGGCGCTCGATCAGCCCGTCCGTGTAGAGGACGAGGCGCGCGCCCGGCTGCAGCGAGACCTCGCCGACCGCGTCCGGGCGCGGGCCCAGGCGCGCGCCGAGCGGGATCGAGCGCCCGTCCCACAGCAGCCGGCCGGGCTCGCCGGGCTGCAGCAGCAGCGGCGGCGGATGACCGGCGGACGAGTAGCGCAGGCGTCCGCTGTGCAGCTCGAGCTCTGCATAGGCGACGGTCGCGAAGCGGCCGCGCGGCAGCTGGTCGACGAACCTGTCGAGGCGCTCGAGCACCTCCGCGGGCCCGAAGCCGGCGCCGCCGAGCGCGCGTGCGGCGCTGCGCAGCTGGCCCATCGCCGTGGCCGCCTCGATGCCGTGGCCGACGACGTCCCCGACGACCACGCCGATCGTGTCGTCCGCGGCGGCGAACGTGTCGTGCCAGTCGCCGCCGACGTCGAGCGACGAGACCGACGGCAGGTAGCACGAGGCGACGGCGAAGCGGCGATCCCGCGGCGGATCGCCGGCCAGCAGGCTCTGCTGCAGCGCGTGCGCGATCGTGCGCTGGTAGTCGTAGAGGCGCGCGCGCTCGAGCGCCTGACTGCACTGGCCGGCGCAGGCCTCCATGAACGCGAGATGCTCCTCGTCGAACTCGCGCGGCGCGCCGAAGGTCAGCAGCAGCGCCCCGATCGGCTCCCCGCGGGCGGCGAGCGGCAGGACCCCGAGCGCCTGCACCCCGTCGTCCCATGGCACCGGACACGCCGCCGCGCCGGCCGACCACAGCAGCACGCGCCCTTCGCCCATGATCTCCTCCAGCGCGCGAGACGCCTCGGCGCTCAGCTCCTCACCGCTCCCCGCGGCCCGCCGGCGGCCCGCGACCTCGAGCTGCCGGGTCTGCGGGTCGACGAGGGCCAGGGCCACGTCGTCGGCGCCGAGATCCTCCGCCAGCGCGGCCACGGCGGCGGCCGCCATCTCGCGCGTGTCGACGGCGGCGGCGAGCGCGGCGCTGAGGCGGTGCAGGCGCTCCACGCGGCGCAGCGCCTCGCGCTCGCGCTCGCGTGCCTGCACCAGCTCGCGCTCGTACTGGCGCCGATGCGTAGCGTCGAAGACCGTCGTACGGACGAGCAGCGCCTGGCCGTCGTCGCCGGTGCGCAGGACCGAGTTGACGAGCACGGGCAGCCGGCGCCCGTCGGCGCACACGAGGTCGAGCGCGATCTCGCGCACGGCGCCCTGCATGCGCAGCAGCGGCGCGTAGTGCGTCTCGTGGTAGATCCGTCCGCCCGGCGTCAGCAGGTCCTGGAAGCGACGGCCGAGCAGCTCCTCGCGCGCGTAGCCCGTCCAGCGCAGGAGCGTCTGGTTGACCTTCACGAGCTCACCGTCCGGCGCGGCCGAGACGTAGCCGCACGGCGCGTCCTCGTACAGCTCGCCCGGATCCTCCTCGAGCAGCGGGCCAAGCCGCTCCTGGGGCGTCGGTTGCGACCTCACGCTCAGAGGAATGCGCGGATTTCGGAGATCAGCTCGTCCGGCGCGCTGAGGTTCGGGCAGTGGCCCGTGGCGCGCATCAGGACGAGCTCGCTGCGCGGGATGCGCTCGTGGACGTACTCGCCCACCGCCTGCGGCGCGATCGCGTCCTGCGAGCACTGCAGCACGAGCGTCGGCGCCTGCACGCTCGCGAGGTCCTCGCGGTTGTCCGACAGGAAGGTGACCCGGGCGAAGTGCGCCGCGATCTCGGGATCGGTGCGGCAGAAGCTGTTCGTCAGCTCCTCGCCGAGCTCGGGACGCTCGGGATTGCCCACGATGACCGGCGCCATCGTGCTCGACCAGCCGAGGTAGTTGCTCTCCAGCGACTCGAGCAGGCCGGCGATGTCGTCGCGCGTGAAGCCGCCGGAGTAGCCGTCGTCGTCGACGTAGCGCGGCGACGGGCCGACGAGCACGAGGCAGTCGAAGCGCTCCGGCTCGTCATTGGCGGCGAGCACGCCGACCATCGAGCTGACCGAGTGGCCGAC
>DATMJM010000641.1:0-6305 GCA_035553935.1 Solirubrobacteraceae bacterium | reverse complement strand
CACGAGGACCACTCGATGATGAGCCAGTTCAGAACCGTCGCCCCGCCGACGCCGCCACCGGCCGCGCCGCCGCCGCCGCCCGCGCCGCCGCCGGTTGCACCGCCGCCCGCGATCGTGCCGGCGACCCCGCCGCCATCGCTGGCGCCGCAGCTCTCGCGCGCTGTGAGGATCGTGTCGACCAAGCGCCGCGCCTTCGTCGCCCGCCTCGGCGTGCGGTTCGAGAGCGCGATCGCCCGCAGCGGCTCGACGCTGCGCGCCGAGCTGCTCGTCAACGGCCGCCGGGCCGGGACGCTGCGCCGCAGCGGGCTATCGCGCGGGCGGGTGAAGTCGCGGATCAGGCTCTCGCGCTCGGGCAAGGCGCGCCTGAACCGGCTGCTGCGCTCGCGCAGCCGCGTGCGGGCCGAGCTGCGGGTCACGACCGGCGGCGAGACCCGCCGGGCGCGCTTCACGATCTGGCGCTAGTTCGCGCGCAACCACGCGTCGCGCAGCCGCGGACGCGGATCCACCGACGCCGCCGCGCCGGCGTAGATCCGCAACGCGACGGCGAGCGCCACGGCGGCGCCCGCGACCAGCAGGGCAAACGACAGCACCAGCTCGTCCGCCGGCATGTCGGCGGCGAGAACCCGGCCCGGCGCGTTCATCGGCGCCGTGAACGGGACGAGCGACAGCACGCCTGCGAGCGGCCCGTCGGCGTCGGTGACCGCGAAGAGCGTCAGGACGTACGACAGGAGCATCACCGACGTCAGCGGGAAGACCGCGCTCTGCAGCGGGCGATCGCCGCTCATCACGGCGGCCACGACGTACATGGCGCCGAAGAGCACGTAGCCGAGCACGAACCAGACGACGGCCACGGCGGTCGCGACGAGCAGCACCTCGATCAGCCGCGAGCCACGCTCCTCCACCACCCTGGCGGCGAGGCCGAAGCCGAAGCGCAGCAACTGCATGTAGATGAGCGACATGCCCAGCCAGGCCGCCGCGATCGTGAGCGTCCGGCTGTCGGACCGCTGGTTGATCGGTAGCGGCGGCGGCGGTTGCACCCCCGCACGAACCGCATGCGCGCCGCTCTGCAGTGACAGCGCGAGCCGGCGGTCGAGCCGGCGGCCGGCGACGATCTCGCCGCCGTCCCGCACGATGCCGGCGTCGGCAGATCCGCCGGCGACGGCACGGCGTACCGCGGCGTCGTCCGCCGCGTGCACGACGACGATGGTCCTGCTGTTCAGGATCGCGTACGTCTGCGCGGCACGGGCGACCTGCTGGGCGGCTGTGCCGGCGACGGCAACGCGGAACTGCGACTTGCCGATCCCCAGGACCTGCAGGAACACGATCAGGATCGCCACCACGACGATCGGCCCGACGGTCGCCGTCAGCATCGACCGCTCGCGGAGGAACTCCGCGATCTCGCGCCCGGCGACGAGGCGCGTCACCCGCGTCATGCGCCGACCACGTCCTTGAAGACCTCTGCGAGCGTCGGCTGCTCGCGGGCGAAGTGCGTGACGCGCCCGGCAGCGCGCGCGGCGTCGAGCAGCGTCTGCTCGTCGGTTCCCGCCGGCAGCGCGACGAGCAGCCCGGGTCCGCTCGCGTCCACCACGCTGGCACCCGCGACGCCGGCGATCCACCCGTCGCCTGCGCCGTCGACGACGACGCGCCAGGCGCCGCGCCCGCGCCGCACGCGCAGGTCGCCCACCTGACCCGCGGCCGCGATTCGCCCGGAGCGCAGGACAGCGACGTCGTCGCAGACCCGATCGACGACGTCGAGCTGATGGCTGGAGAACAGCACGGCGGCACCGAGCGCCGCACGCTCGCGCAGGATCTCGGCCATGACGTCGACGCCGAACGCGTCGAGGCCCGAGAACGGCTCGTCGAGCAGCAGCAGCACAGGATCATGCACGAGCGCGGCCGCGAACTGGACGAGCTGCTGCTCGCCCAGCGACAGGCGCCAGATGCGGTCGCGCGCCCTGTCGCCCAAGCCGAGGCGCTCGATCCAGCGCCCCGCCGCCGCGGCGCCGTCGGCGCGCGAGAGCCCGCGCAGACGCGCGAAGTAGACGAGCTGGTCCTCCACCCGCATGCGCACGTACAACGCTCTCCGCTCGGGCATGTAGCCGAAGCCCGCGCGCTCCGCGGCGCGGGCCGGCCTGCCCTGCCAGCGGACCTCGCCGGCGGCCGGCGCGACGAGGCCGAGGATGATGCGAATCGCGGATGTCTTGCCGGCGCCGTTGCGGCCGACGAAGCCGCAGATCCTGCCGCGGGCGGCGACGAAGCTCAGGCCGTCGAGCGCGACGACATCTCCGTAGCGGCAGCTGATCGACGCGATTTCCAGGCCTTCGGTCGATGAGGTCGACGGCATCGTTGGCTGCCGCGTGCCGGCCGCGTCAGGGCTCGAGGATGATCTTGCCGAGCTTGCCGCCGGCCGCGAAGTGGTCGTAGGCGGCGGCGACATCGTCGAGCGCGAACGTCTCGGCGACCTGCACCCGCAGGACGCCGCGCGCAAACCACGGCAGCACCTCGCGCTCCATCGCGCGCGCGGTGGCCGCCTTCTGCTCCAGCGGCCGGCCACGCAGCGTCGACGCCATGATCCGCCCCCGCTTGGCCATGAGGGCCGCGAGGTTCAGCTCGGCCTTCGCGCCGGCGCCGATGCCGATCACGACGATCCTCCCCTCCGTCGCGAGCGCCTTGACGTTCGCGCCGAGGTTCGGCGCACCGACGAGCTCGAGGACGACGTCGAACGGGCCGTGCTCCTCGAAGCCGTCGGGCTCGAGGACCTCGTCGGCGCCGAGCCCGGCGACGACGTCGCGCGCCTGGGGATTGCGGACGGTGGCGGTGACGTGCGCGCCGAGGGCGTGGCCGAGCTGCACGGCCGCGGTGCCTACCCCGCCCGCCGCACCATGGACGAGCAGCCGCTCGCCGGGGCGCAGGCGCGCCTGCGCGAACACGGCGTCGTGGGCGGTCGTGAAGACCTCGGGCAGCCCGCCGGCGTCGGGAAACGGCACCGCGTCGGGGATCGGCATGAGCTGGCGCTCGTGCACGACCGCGAGCTCGCCCTGCCCGCCGCCGCCGACGATGCCCATGACGCGGTCGCCCTCCGCGAACCGCGACGCGCCCTCGCCGAGCGCCTCGACGTTGCCGGCGAGCTCGAGGCCCGGGATCTCCTGCGGGCTGCCGGGCGGCGCCGGATAGCGGCCGCGGCGCTGGAGCATGTCGGCGCCGTTGACGCCGGCGGCGCGCACGCGGACGAGCACCTGGCCGGTGCCCGGCGCCGGGTCGGGGTGCTCCTCGACGAGAATCTCGCCGTCGCGGATCGTGGCGGCACGCACGGCCGCCGAGTCTAAAGGTGCGCGTCGCGCGAGGGCCGGTCGCGTAAGCTCCTCGTCGTGTCGACGCCCGCGCAGGCCTACCGGTTGACCGGCATCTCGCCGAAGGCCTACGAGCACCCGGCCGATCGCGCGGCGACGGCCGCGCTGGGATCGATCCCGATGCTCGACTACGTCGTGCGCAAGCTCATCGAGTTCGGCTACGAGCGCGCGCTGCGCCAGACGTACCTGGGCTCCTCGGTGCGCCTCGGGACCGACCAGCTGCCGGACATCTGGACGCGCTACCAGCACGTGCTGGGCGTGCTCGACATGCCCGACGAGTACGACCTCTACCTCACGGCCGAGCCGATCCTCAACGCGGTGGCGGTCGGCGCAGGCAAGCCGATCCTCGTGCTCAACAGCGCGACGGTCGACCTGCTCGGCGACGACCAGCTCGAGGCCGTCATCGCGCACGAGATCGCGCACATCCTCTCCGAGCACGTCCTGTACCGCACGGCGCTGCAGATCCTGCTGCGGATCACGTGGCAGCGGATCCCGATGGCCGCCGGCATGCCGCTGATGGCGGTGCAGTACGCGCTGCTGGAGTGGTCGCGCGCGACGGAGCTGACATGCGACCGGGCGGCTGCGATCGTCACGCGCGATCCGCGCGTCGTCTGCAAGATGCTCATGACGATGTCGGCCGGTGCCAAGGCCGACGACCTCAACCTCGACGCGTTCACGCGCCAGGCGATGGAGTACACCGAGAGCGGCGAGGGCCTGGATCGCCTGCAGCGGCTGCTGACCGACCTGCGCCAGACGCACTCGCTGCCCGTCAAGCGCGTCCACGAGCTGCTGGCGTGGGTGCGCGAGGGCGAGTACGACCGCATCGTCGGCGGCGACTACCTGCGCCGCGGCCAGGAGCGGCCCGCGCGCGACGAGGCCCACGACGCGGCGTCGCACTACTCCGAGCGCTTCAAGGACCTCTTCAAGGAGGCCGGCGAGCACGTGTCCGGCGCCGGACAGCAGCTGTCGGACTGGCTGCGCACCCTCCAGGACGACGGCAGGTCCTCCAGGGGCGGCGGCAAGCCGGAGTAGATGGATCTCACAGCGGCCGAGATCCGCGTCCTCGGCTGCCTCCTGGAGAAGCAGCGCACGACGCCAGACACCTACCCGCTGACGCTGAACGCGCTGCGCGCGGCCTGCAACCAGTCCACCAACCGTGATCCCGTCGTCGCCTACGACGAGGCGACGATCCGCGACGCCGTCACCCGCCTGAGCCGGCGTCGCTGGGCGCGCCTGGCCAGCGGCGCCGGCAGCCGCGCCTCGAAGTACCGCCACCTGCTCGACGAGGCGCTCACGAGCGCGCCCGACGAGCTCGCGGTCCTGTGCGTGCTCATGCTGCGCGGCGCGCAGACGCCGGGCGAGCTGAAGGGCCGGACCGAGCGCCTGCACGCGTTCGCCGATCTCGCCGCCGTGCACGCGACGCTGGAGCGGTTGACCGAACGCGACCTCGTGAGGCAGCTGCCGCGCCGTCCGGGGCAGAAGGAGGAGCGCTACGCGCACCGGCTGTCGGACGACGACGCGCCCGAGCCGGCGTACGATCCGGCGGCCGGAGCGGCCGCCGCCGTCACGGCACCGCCCGGCAGCGGCGGCGACCTCGCGCCGCCGGTGCTGCGCTCGGCACCGGGACGTCCGATGCCGCCGGCGCCCGAGGTCCTGCCCACCGAGGTGCCGCTCGCCGACCGCGTCGATCGCCTCGAGGCGGAGATCGCGCAGCTGCGCGCGGAGATCCGCGCGCTGCGCGGACGCTGACGCGTGGCCGGCCTCACCCGCGTTCCAGCAGCGCGACGCACTCGATGTGCGGCGTCTGCGGGAACATGTCGACCGGCGTGACGCGGCGCAGCGCGTAGCCGGCCTCGACGAGCTGCGCGGCGTTGGGCGCGAGCGTCGTCGGGTTGCAGGAGATGTAGACGATCCGCCGCGGCGCGGCCTCGATGATGCGGCGCACGATCTTCTGCGAGAGGCCCGCGCGGGGCGGGTCGACGACCATGACGTCGGGCCGGCTGGCCTGCTCGACGAGCTCGCGCAGCGCCAGGCGCACGTCGCCGGCGAAGAACCTCGCGTTCTCGATCTCGTTGCGACGCGCGTTGGCGATCGCGTCGGCGACCGCCTGCTCGACGATCTCGATCCCCCACACCTCGCCGGCGCGCGCCGCGAGGCTCAGGCCGACGGTGCCGATCCCGCAGTACAGGTCATAGACGCGCTCCCAGCCCTTGAGGCCTGCGCGCTGCGCCGCGACCCCGTAGAGCTGCTCGGCCATCTCGGTGTTCGTCTGAAAGAACGCGTGCGGCGAGATCGAGAACCGCAGCCCGCACAGCTCCTCCTGCAGCGCCTTGTTGCCCGCGACGATCTCCGTCACGCCGCCCTGCGTCGTCTCGGCGAGCGCCTCGGTGCGCGTCCACATGAGCCCGTCGCAGTCCACGGCGGCGGCGAGGCTCATGCCGTCCAGGTCGCCGGGTCCGGTGACGAGCCGGACCTGCAGCTCGCCGGTGCGCCGCCCCTCGCGGACGACGAGGTTGCGCAGAAAGCCCGTGTGGGTGCGGCGGTCAAACGCGCCCAGCCCCTGCTCGCGACACCAGGCGACGACCTGGTCGCGCGCGGCGTTCGAGCGCTCGGAGGCCAGCAGGCAGTCGCCGATCGGGACGATCTCGTGCCATGAGCCGGGGGCGTGGAAGCCGCAGACGAGCGCGCCGTCGGCGCCCGTGCCGAAGGAGTACTCGAGCTTGTTGCGATAGCGCCACTGCTGCACCGCCGGGACGATGTCGTCGAGCGCGTGACCCTCGAGGTGGCCGATCCGCGCCAGCGCGTCGCCGACCTGCTCGTGCTTGACGGCGAGCTGGCGCTCGTACGGCAGGACCTGCCACGGCGCGCCGGGATGGTCGGCGCGCGGTGCGATCCGCTCAGCGCTCGGCGCGAGCACCTCGAGCGTGCGCGCCTCGGCGTAGGCGCGCTTGCGCT
>DATMJM010000640.1:0-4751 GCA_035553935.1 Solirubrobacteraceae bacterium | reverse complement strand
GACGGCATCGTCGTGCTCGATCGCATCCACCGCTTCGGCGGCGGGATCGCCAGCGTGGCGGAGGCGATCCGCCGCGGCGACGCCGACGAGGTGATCGCCCTGTTGTCGTCCGGGGCCGAGGGCGTCACGTGGATCCCGGTCGACGTGAGTGAGCCGGAGGCGGAGCCTTCGCTGGCGGTCGTCTACGAGCAGGCGGTGGCCGCCGGCAGGGACGTTGTCGAAGCAGCGCGCGGCGGCGACGCCGCCGGCGCGCTCACGGCTCTCGGCGGGTTCCGGGTCCTGTGCGCCCACCGCCGCGGCCCGCAGGGCGTCGCGACCTGGACTGGGCGGATCGAAAGCTGGCTCGTCCGCGCGGTGCCCGGCTTCAACCCCGACGACCGCTGGTACGTCGGCCGCCCACTGCTCGTGACCGAGAACGACTACGAGCTGCGGCTCTACAACGGCGACACGGGCGTCGTCGTGCAATCAGGCGGCGATCGCGTGAGTGCCGCCTTCGATCGCCGCGGCGAGATCGTCCATTTCAGCCCGAGCCGCCTGCGCGCCGTCGACACGGTCTACGCGATGACGATCCACAAGAGCCAGGGCTCCCAGTTCGCGACGGCCGCGGTCCTGCTGCCCACACCGACGTCGCGGATCTTGACCCGAGAGTTGCTGTACACGGCGGCGACGAGGGCGAGGCAGCAGCTGATCCTGGCCGGCAGCGAGCAGTCGATCCGTGCTGCGGTCGAGCGGCCGATCGCGCGCGCGTCGAAGTTGCGCGGGCGGTTGTGGGGCTAGGTTGAAGCGCATTGTGCGGGCCAGCGGGCGGCGGTGTTCAACGGCCGCGCAGTACACAGGAAGTTGATGGTCGAGGCACAGCCCGCTGAACGAGTGGCAGACATGGCATCGGCAACGCGGTGCGTCGCGCTCGGTGCCGCGCCGGCTGCCGACCAGCCTCGGCCGGCAATGGACCGGGTACGAGCACCAGGACGTGTCCGCGCCCGAAGACCAGCTCGCCCTCGACGCCGTACGCCGCGAGCTCGAGGAGCACCGCCGCGCCACGCGCGAGCGCGTCGATGGCTCTCCAAGCGTCCGGAACGTGGCGCTGCGCGGGGCTTTGGCAAGCGGATCGGCGACGGCACGACGGAGGGCGCGTGGGTTGTCGCTGGCGATCCGCGGCGCCGCTACGCGGCGCTGCGGTGCCGACGAACGGCTCCCCCCGAGCTTCTTGTCGGAGGACCTCACGGCGGATCCGCCTCCGTCACGCGTGTTCGTTGGCGTGCGGGCGCGCGCCCGACTTCGGCAGACTTGATGACGTAGGCGCCGGAGCGGCCCGCTCGGCCACGCGCCCGGAGCAGACGACGTCGAGGTTGGTGATCAGGCCGTCTCGCACGGTGAGGTATGCGTGCCATTCGATCAACCACGAAGCGTCGTTCGATCGAATGCGCCAGCGAGTCGACCATCGGACGAGGTGACCGAGCGGTTCGACGACGTGGGACAGGACCTCCGGCGGCGCGTACGGGCGCAGGAACGCCGTCGCCTCGGCGATGACCGCGTCTCGGCCGCGCTGATCGACGATCCCACCGGGGGTGATCTCGCGCTCATGAACGTCGATGGCGAGCAGCAGCGCGACCTCTGGCGCCTTCCCGCGGGCGTAGGCGTCGGCGAACGCGCGTGCGACGTCGAGTGGGGTCGCTACCGGAGCAGGAACGGACATGCTCAGCCTCCGAGCCTTTGACTGATCGGACTGCCGCGCTTCTTCTCTCACCGGACCCCGCCCTTGTCAAGAGCGGCTGACCACGACGTCGCGCTCGAGGCGGCGACCGCCGCTTCGCAGGATCCTGCTCGTCCCCCCGGGCGCGGGATCGACGGCCTCGATGGCCTCCTCCCGACTGCCGACGAGGGGCACGAGAGCGGCAGCGCGACCATCACAGGCCGCGTTCCGGTGACGTTCCTTGGGTTCTCGCCCGTGATCGCAACAGTGGCCTGTTGAGCGGGGTCGCCTGAGGACCGTCCGGTGGGGCTGGTGGGGTGGTCGTCGGTTGCCGCGGAGGCGAGCCCGCAGGGTGAGGTGTGTGTGTCGGACATGGCGTTTCAGATCGGAGGTGGAGGTCCTGTTCTGGGACCCTGACAGGGGGAACCCAACATCGATTGGCAAGGGCGCGGCCCGGAGGTCACCGGGCGGCTCGTCGGCGTGGTCGTTAGCGCCGCTTCTGTGAGGACGGGTCCGAAGGAAGCCGCGTGCTTACCCGACGGCTACAAGCCCGAGCTCGTTGCCCCGGCGCTGGCCTCCCCCCAAGGGCACCGACTTCGCCGCCGTCACCGCCGCCGAGCCGGACGCCGTCGCTGACGAGCTCAACGACCGACCCCGCAAACGCTTCGCCTTCGCGTTCGCCACGCCCACCGAACAGATCTCAGAGCTGCTGTTGCAATACGCCAGGATCCGCCGTTCGGCTGTGGGACAACCCGATGGCCTCGGGCCTCGTGCGGTCGGCGCGCTGTCGAGCCGGCGTGTGCGCGGCTTTGCGAAAACCCGTCGACGCTGCCGGCTGGGCTGGCTGGCCGGCAGCGCTGCGTCATCGGGGTCGGCGGGCGGCGTTGATGGCGAGCGCGATCAATGACAGGGCGATCGCGCCCCAGGCGATCCCGGCGCCTGTGAGTACGGCGCGGGTGACGTTGCCGGTGGGTTGGGCTGTGAGCTCGCCGACGGCGCCGATCAGAAAGAGTGTGCTGAGGAGGCCGATGCCGATCAGGCCGGCGATCGCCCAGCGGTCGTCGCGGCGGAGCAGCAGCGCGCAGGCCGCAAGCAGCGCGATCGGCGGGAGGGGCGCGGAGATCGCGGTGCCTCGGGCGATCCAGTCGGTCTCGATCGGGTCGGGCTGTGCCGGTGGATCGAAGAGGCTGGGCAGGTCGAGGACGATCGCGACGATCGTCGCCAGGACGTTGAACGCGATGATCACAAACGCGACGTTCGACAGGCGATGACGGGCGGCCGCTTTGGCAAGCAACCGCTCGGGATGAGCGTGGGCGGTGGTGGACATGGTGTCTCCTGGTCGGGTGGGCCACCGTAAGCCGGGCCAGGCGGGCGTACATCGGTCGTCGGGTCGATCGCGCTCCTACCACGGGATGAGTGCGAGCCGCGGCTCCGTCTGCGGGAGGATGAGGCGGCGGTGAGTGGCGGCTAACGTCCGCGTGATCGTGCGCTTGATCGCTGTGCTGCGCCGGCCGGTGAGCCGGCTTGAGCTTCCGTTGTCGGACGTCGCCGCAGCCGTCGTGCTGACGGTGCTGGCCGAGTTGCAGATCTGGCTGACGTCCGATCTGCACGGCTCACGACCCGGCCTTGCCGTCACGTACGCGGTCATGACCGCGGCGGTGGCGTGGCGTCGCCGCTCGCCGATGGGCGCGATTGCCGTCACGTTGGTGGCGAGCATCGCCAGCCTGCCGCTCGAGAGCAGCGATGGTGCGAACCTGATCACCGGGCTGATCGTCGCGACGTTGGTGCTCTCCTATTCGGTCGCGGCGCATGAGGACCGCAGCGACCTGGCCGTCGCGGGGCTGCTCGCGATGCTGGCGACCTACTGGCTCGGTGATCTGCGTCAAGGCAACCCGGCGGGCGATTATCTGGCCAGCTTCATCGGCACCTTCGGAGCGTGGCTGGCCGGTCGTGTCGTCGCTCGCGAGCGCCGCCACGGCCGGCGGCTCGCCCGCGCTCTGGAGGAGGTCGAGCGCCAGCGAGCACGAGCCGAGAGCGCCGCCGCCGAGGCAGAACGCTCACGAATCGCACGCGAGTTACATGACGTGGTGGCGCACAGCCTCAGCGTGATCGCGATCCAGGCCGACGCGGCCGAGCTTGCCGTCCAGCGCTCCCCGCAGAACGCGCGCCGCGGGATGGCGGTCGTGCGCGATACGGCACACGAGGCGCTGGGCGAGATGCGCCGCCTGCTAGGCACGCTGCGCCAGGAACCACGCGCGGCACCGGCGCCGACGATCGCCGACCTGCCCGCGCTGCGCGACCGCCTCGCGGTCGCCGGCGCGAACGTCGTGCTGCACATCGAAGGCGACCACTTCGAGCTCCCGGCAGCAATCGACCTATCGGCGTACCGCATCGTGCAGGAAGGCCTCACCAACGCCAGGCGCCACGCCCCGACGGCCTGCGCCGAAGTCACCGTTCGCTGCAGCGCTGAGGCGGTCGAGATCTGCGTCGACAACGACCTTCCCAACGGCAGCCAAGAGCCCGCGACCGGTGCTGGCCACGGCCTGATCGGCGTGCGCGAGCGAGCCCAGGCACTCGGCGGGACGATGTCCGCCGGCCTACGACCCGACGGCGGCTGGCGCCTGTACGTCCGGCTGCCGATCGACGGCGCGCCATGACCCGCGTCGTCATCGCCGACGACCAGGCGCTCGTCCGCGACGGCCTGCGTGCAATCCTCGAAGACGCCGGCATCGAGGTCGTCGGCGAGGCCGCGGACGGCGCCCAAGCCGTAGAGGTCGTCCGCAAGACGAAGCCCGACGTCGTGCTGATGGACATCCGCATGCCGGTCATGGATGGCATCGAGGCGACCCGACGGATCAGCACCTCAGGCCTACCGTGCCGCGTCGTGATCCTGACGACGTTTGACTTCGACCGGCTCGTCTACGACGCCATGGTCGCCGGCGCCAGCGCCTTTCTGCTCAAAGACGCCGGCCGCGAACAACTCATCGCCGGCGTCCGTATCGTCGCCGCCGGCGAACAGCTCGTCGCCCCCGCCATCGCACGGCGACTCGTCGAGCGC
>DATMJM010000639.1:0-3869 GCA_035553935.1 Solirubrobacteraceae bacterium | reverse complement strand
CGCAACGCCATCTCGCAGATGGAGTCCTGCCTCGTCGACGAGCCGAACTTCGGGACCTGCTCCGGCAGCCCCGAGATCACAGCGTTCGCGACGGTCACCGTTGGTGGTACCGCGGCGGCGTACACGGTCGAGTCGACCTCGAAGTCCGGCAACAAGTTCAGGATCACGAAGGCGGGATCCGGGGTGTTCACCCGTGCCTGCGACACCGGCGGCAGCGGCGGCTGCCCCACCGGCGGCAGCTGGTAGTCCCGACCCCAGCAACGACGTGCGAGGGCGGGTCTTCGGACCCGCCTTTCGTCGTTGAGGGACATCGGTCGATGCCGCGCCGGTTTCTCAACGTTCGCAGTGCTCCTGCCGATCACCGCGTCATGGACGAGCGAGGCTTCACGTTGATCGAGCTGCTCGCCGTCGTCCTGATCATCGGGATCCTCGCGGCGGTCGCCCTGCCGACGTTCCTGGGCCGCGCCGACAGGGTGCGCGACTCCGGGGCGAAGTCCGACGCTCGCAACGCCGCGTCGCAGATGGAGTCCTGCTTTCGCAACGCCGAGCACTACACCGGCTGCCCGGATGCCGACCACCCGGTGCCGCCGGGCGTCGCCGTGACGATCACCCAGGGCGGCGCGAGCTACGTGCTCTCGGCGACCTCTGCGACCGGCACGACCTTCACGGTTGAGCGTGCCGGTCAATCGTTCGTGCGCACCTGCAGCGCCGCCGGCGCAGGCGGCTGCCGGTCCGACAGCAGCTGGTAGTGCCCGCTCCGACGTTGGTCCACGCGCGGGCAGACCGCCAAGGCTCCGCCCGGCCGCGGTCGACATGCTCGGTGATGGAGCACCGCCCCCGCCACGCCCGCCAAGGCGGCTTCACGATCATCGAGGTGATGGTCGCCGCGTTCGTGCTGCTCGTCGGGGTGCTCGGCACGATCACGCTGATCGACACCGCGATCGACGTGGGCAGCACCTCGCGCAGCCGCGAGGCGGCGACGAACCTGACGCGCGAGATCGTCGAGACCTCGCGGCTGGTCGACTACGACGTGCTCCTGACCGCCACGGCGCCGGCGGCGCTGCAGGCCGAGGACGGCCTCGCCGACGATGCCTCGACACCCGGCTGGCAGATCGAGCGCCGCGGCGTCACGTACACCGTCACGGTCCAGGCGTGCATCTACGACGACGCGAAGGACGGCAACTTCGCCGGCAACGCCGGCGCCGAGTACTGCTCGGGGCTGGGGACCGGCAACACGGACGCCAACGGCGACGACTACCGCAAGCTCACCGTCGTCGCGGCCTGGGAAGACCGCGAGGTCCGGCTCGTCGCCAACGTCGTCAACCCGGCCGGCGGCTTCGGCCCGCGGATCACGAGCGTCGCGTCGAGCCCGGCCGTCAACACCAACGGCGACATCCCCGTCTCCGGCACCACCGGCAGCGTCGCGATGACGATCGGCACGTCCGCGGCCACCGCTCTGAACTGGGACGCCGGCAACGCAACCGACGGCGGCCAGCTCACGAACGCCGCGGGCGCCACCTCGTGGTCGTTCAACTGGGGTTTGGGGACGCCGGTCCCGGTGGGCTCCTACACCTGCGACACGAACATCTCGTGGGTTCCCGACGCGCCGGCCTACCAGATGACCTTCCAGCCGTTCGACTCGAGCGGCACGCCCGGCGACCTGCGCACCCAGACGATCGCCGTCGACCGCTCGACGCCCTACCCGCTGTGCGACTTCACCGGCGGGCGCAACGCGCAGCACGGCGGCATCGTCGACCTGCAGTGGCGCGCGAGCTTCGAGGGCGACGTCTTCTCCTACAGCGTCTGGCGCAAGCGCCAGGGCGCCGAGCCGTCCGACCGGCTCGTGTGCGATTCGGTGCGCGACACAGGGTGCACCGACACGCAGCTGCCCAACAACGTCGACGCGATCCAGTACGTCGTCAGGCCCAAGCAGGAGAACTTCGCGCTCGGGACGATCCTCGGGCCATCGACGAGCTTCATCGTCCCGTCGGTCGGAAGCGGCAACAGGGCTCCGACCGCGCCGAGCGGCGTGGCGGTGTCGACCGGCACGCCCCAGACGATCTCGTGGAACGCGTCCAGCGACAGCGACGGGACGGTGATCTTCTACCGCGTCTACCGCGACGGCCAGGCGATCGCCAACCGCTACGGCAAGACCTCCAACGCCGAGACGCTGTCGTTCACCGACCGCGACGGGGGCGGCACGTCGCACACGTACTACGTCAGCGCCGTCGACGACGGCTTCGCCGAGTCCGCGGTGGTGGGACCATGAGCCTTCGGCTCCGCGCGCAGGGCGGCTTCGCCCTGCCCGAGGTCCTCATCGCCATGACGATCATGCTCATCGTGATGGGCGCGACGCTGGCGGCGCTCGACAGCTCCCGCACGCGCGCCAAGACCGACGAGCGCCGCTCCGAGGCGCAGGAGAGCCTGCGCCGCGGCGTCGACCACCTCGAGCGCCAGCTGCGCAACCTCGCGACGCCGGTCTCCGGCGTCAAGTCGATCTACCGCGCCCAGGGCTTCGACATCGTCTTCCAGACGGCCGATCCCGCCAAGCGCTGGGTGCGCTACTGCATGAACGCGGGCGACCCGCTCATCGCCAGCGGCCAGGCGAACCTGTGGTACCAGGTGTCGGCTGCCGCGTCCAACACGCCGCCGACCGGGACGAGCTGCCCCGCGTCCGGCTGGAGCACGCAGGCGTCCGTCGGCCAGGCGGTCGTCAACGCGCGCGACGGGCTCGCGCGCCCGTTCCTGCGCTACAACTGGCCCGAGGACGCGTCGGGCAACCCGATCAGGACCGACACCGCGACGGTCACGCAGGTGCGCACCGACCTCTGGGTCGACGTCAACCCGGGTGCCGCCCCCAAGGAGCAGCGGCTGAGCAGCGGGGTGTTCCTGCGCAACCAGAACCAGGCGCCCGTGGCCGGCTTCACGTGGACGCCCAACGGGCACGGCGTCGTGCTCAACGCCTCCAAGACGACCGACTTCGAGGGCCGGCGGCTGAACTACTACTGGTACTACGGCGCCTCACCGGCGATCCCGACCGGCTGCAAGCCCGCCACGCCCGAGCCCGCGAGCTACCTCGGGTCCGGGCTCGTGCTGAAGGCGCAGTTCCCCGCGGCGGTGACGTCGCCGCAGACCGTGACCCTCTGCGTCGTCGACCCCGGCGATCTGCAGGCGACCCTGTCCAAGGCTGTGACCTTCATATGAGCCACGCCCGCATGCTCGCCCGCCGCGGCGCCGACGAGACCGGCTCGGCGCTGTTCGTCGCGATGATCGCGATGAGCCTCATGCTCATGATGGGCCTCGCGACGATCGCGCTGACCGACCAGCAGACGCGCGCGTCGGGTGCCGAGCGCGTGCGCGAGGCGTCGTTCAACCTCGCCGAGGGCGCGCTGCAGCAGCAGAGCTACCTGCTCGGCGGCAAGGGCTGGCCGAAGAAGGCGGCCGACGCGTTGCCCGACAGCTGCGGCCAGTCCTCGACGTTCACGCGCTGCCCGACGCCGTCGGCGCTCGTCACGACCACCGGTGGCGGCGCGTACGAGGGCGTCGACTACGCCAACGGCGCCGTCTGGACGACCTACGTGCGCGACAACACCCTCACCAACGCGCGCCAGTACACGACCGCCGTCGAATCCCAGCCGCGCTGGGACGCCGACGGCAACGGCGAGATCTGGGTCAGGTCGACGGCGACCGTGAGCGGCAAGACGCGTGTCATCGTCGCGCTGCTCAAGCGCGACCCGATCCCGATCCTCATGCCCAAGGCGGTCCTCGTCGCGGGCTCGCTGTCGGTCGGCCAGAACGGCCAGAGCCCGGTGATCACGAGCGATGCGACGACGCTGCCCGTGCTGCGCTGCGACCCGGCCTCTCCGACC
>DATMJM010000638.1:0-19333 GCA_035553935.1 Solirubrobacteraceae bacterium | reverse complement strand
ATGACGATGATGCGGACGGCGGGGCGGCTGGTGCGCAGCTTGTCGAGCACGGCGAGGCCGCCGAGGGCGGGCATGCACAGGTCGAGGATCAAGACGTCGGGCTCGAGCTGCTCGGCGAGCTCGAGCGCAGCCTGCCCGTTCTCCGCCTGGCCGACGACGTCGATCGCGGGATCGGCGTCCAGCGCTCGTACGATGCCCTCCCGCACGAGCGGGAAGTCGTCGGCCACGACCACGCGGATCTTCATCGCGGCCGCCCGGAGACCCTCATGCGCCACGTCCAGATCACGAAGCGACTGTCGCGCACCTTCCGGGCTGCCGCAATGGGTCACGTGGCCAAGCGGCGTTCACTGGGATGAACATGCAGCCGCCGGGGGTATGCTCACCGCGTGGCACGCGATCAGGCAGAGCCCTACGGGCCGGTGGGGCGCTCGCAGTGGATGGACGTCGACTGGCAGCGGCACCTGCGCTGGGTGCGCGTCCAGGATCGCTGGATGAACATCGTCGACATGGGACCGATCGATTCCACCGCGGCGAGCGCGGAGGAGCCGCTGATCTTCATCCACGGCCTGTCGGGCTGCTGGCAGAACTGGCTCGAGCAGATCCCGCACTTCGCGCGCGACCGCCGCGTGATCGCCGTCGACCTACCCGGCTTCGGGCAGTCCGAGATGCCGGCCGAGGAGATCTCGATCAGCGGCTACGCCGACGCGATCGACGCGCTCATGGGCGAGCTCGGCGTCGACACGGCGCAGATCGTCGGCAACTCGATGGGCGGCTTCATCGGTGCGGAGCTCGCGATCCAGCATCCGGCCCGGGTGGAGCGGCTCGTGCTCGTGGCCGCGGCCGGGCTGAGCATCGAGTCGATCCGCACCGAGCGTACGACCGGCCTGCGTCACCGCGCCGAGAACATCGCGTTCTTCACGCTGGGCAACATCGCCTCGCGGTCGCACCAGGTGGCGCTGCGCCCGCGGCTGCGCCACGCGCTGCTGCTGCTCGTCGCCGCGCATCCCGCGAAGCTGCCGGGGCCGCTGGCCGCCCAACAGGTGCTGGGCTCCGGCAAGCCCGGCTTCTCGGACGCGCTGGAGGCGATGTGCCGCTATCCGCTGCGCGACCGGCTGGAGAAGATCTCCTGCCCGACGCTCATCATCTGGGGCGACAAGGACCGCCTCGTGCCCCTGAAGGACGCGTCGATCTTCGAGCGGCTCATCTCCGACTCGCGCAAGATCGTCTACGAGGACACCGGCCACGTCACGATGATGGAGCGCCCGGCGCGCTTTAACCGCGACGTCCGCGCCTTCCTCGAGGAGGCTCCCGGCGAGCGGCAGCCGGCCGCGCAGGCGGACGCCGTCGCCGGCTGACGTCAGCGGCGCGCCTCGAGGCCGACGGCGTCGCCGACGGCGACGCGGCCCGGCCGCAGGACCTCGCCGAAGATCCCGAAAGCGAGCGGCTCGGTGGTGTCGGCGCCGCCGCGGTACGAACGCAGGACGTCGAGCGTCTGGAGGTCCGCGCGGCCGGTCTCCGGATGGCGGTGCGTGATGTTGCAGCGCCCGACGTGCCCGCGCACGCGCACGAGCGCGTCGCCCACGCGGAGCCGCTCGCCGACCCACGTGTCCTCCTCGTGCGGCTCGTCGACGCCATCGATCACGACGAGCATCCGAAAGCGCCGCACGTCGACGTCGACGTCGCCGGCCGCGCGGGCGAGCGCCCCGAGCGAGGGCCGCGAAACGAGGGTCATGGCGCCGCCGCGGCCGCGGTCGACGCCGCTGCGGTCGATGCCCTCGACGATCCGAACCGGCTGCCCGACGTGGTCCGACAGGGCCGCCGCGAACTCCCCCCGCAGCTCGCGCGCCTGTGCGGGCCGCGAGTAGAACCTCGTCTGCAGCGTCGCGCCGAGCTCGACGGCTCCCGCGACGGTCGTGCCGTCCGGGAAGCCCAGCTCGAGCGTTCGCGCGCCATCGTCATAAGCGGCGACGATCTCGTTGAGGGTGCCTAGCTGCTTGCCGTTGACCATCCGCGCGCGGTCGTCGATGAGGTAGAAGCGGCGGTCCTCGCGCACCCCGTGCGCCGCGAGCCGGACCTGCTCGCGCTCCACGATGCGCAGCCCCTTGACGGGCGTCAGCTGGAGCGCGTGGACCGTGGGAAGGGCGATTCGCGCAGGATGGCAGACACCGCGACCGGCGCCGCAGATCGCGCGATGCGGTAATCCTGTGCGCCGATGGGCGGTCGTGACGGCAGGAGGAGCGTCGGGCGCAGGTTCCTGCCGGGAGCCGCGGCGCTGCTCGCGTGCGCGCTCGTCCTGGCGGGCGCCCCGGCGGCCACCGCGCGCGTCACGCTGCTCGCCACGGGGACGCCGGAGCTCGTGTTCCTCGGCATCCCGGGCAGCGAGGTCGTCGCGCGGCTGGCCCTACCCGGGCCGTCGCGCGCGGTCGCGGTCACGCGCGACGGCAAGAACGGCTTCGTGACGGCGGGCGGCGAGGTCGTCGCGGTCGACGTCAACGCCCGCTCGGAGAAGGCGCGCAGCGCGCTCGGACCCGGACCGCCCGCGATCGCCGACATCGAGCTGTCGCCCGGCGGCGAGACGCTGTATGCCGTCCGCGGCAGGCAACTGCTCGTGCTCGACGCCAAGACGCTCTCGCAGCGTGCCGCCGTCGAGCTGCGCGGCGAGGGCGGCGCGCTGGCGCTCTCCAAGGACGGCGGGAGCGCCGCCGTCGTCCTGGCGAGCGAACGCGTCGCGATGGTCGCCCTCGGCACGAACCGCCTGCTGCGCCATGTTCGAGTCAAGCGAGCGTTCGGCGTCGCGATCGGCGCCGGCAGGGTGACGTACGTGTCCGCCCGCGGGCGGCTGCGCGTCATCCCGCGCGGCCAGCGCCGGCCGCGCAAGCGTGCGCTCAAGCTGCCGACGGGCGCGGGCGGCGCGCTGACGCTGTCGCCCGCGCGCACGCGGCTCGTCGTCGCGGCCGCGCCCGGCGGCGGCGCGGCGGCGCTCGTCGAGCTGCGCACGTCCGCCGTGCAGCGGCTGGTCTCTGGCACCGGCCCCGGCCGCGCCGCCTGGTATCCCGACGCCAGCCGGATCCTCTTCGCCGACGGCGGATCGGCTTCGGTCTCGCTGATCAGCCCCTTCTCGCGCGGGCGGATCGGCCTGGTGACGCTGCCCGGCACGACGCCGAGCGATCTCGTCGTCCAGCCGGGCCTCGCGCTCATCAGCGGCACCGACGGCCCGGACTCGCTCACCGGCACGCGCGGCCCGGACCGCATCGAGGGCCTCGGCGGGGACGACATGCTGCGCGGCCTGCGCGACAGGGACGTGCTCGACGGCGGCCCCGGCAACGACCGCCTCTCGGGCGGCGCGTCGAGCGACACGATCGACGCAGGGCCCGGCGACGACTACATGTCCGCCGGCCCCGGCGACGACGAGCTGCGCGGCGGCGCCGGCGACGACGGCGCCGACGGCGGCACCGGCAACGACACGATCCAGGGCGATGACGGCAACGACGTCCTCGACGGCGGCGACGGCGACGACGCGATCTTCGGCGGCGCAGGCGACGACACGATCGTCGAGCACGGCTTCGGCGACGACAAGGAGCTCAACGGCGGGCCCGGCAACGACGTCATCAAGGGCGGCCGCGGCTCCGACCAGCTCATCATGGGCGAGGACGGCGACGACCAGCTCTTCGGCGAGACCGGCTCGGAGCGGATCCGCGGCGGCAACGGCAACGACCTGCTCGACGGCGGCGCCGCCGGCGACCGCCTCGAGGGCGAGGAGGGCGACGACAGCCTCAAGGGCGACGTCGGCAACGACCATCTCGTCGGCGGCAACGGCGACGACACGGTCGACGGCGGCTCGGGCAACGACCAGATCTTCGGCGCCGCCGGCAACGACACGCTGATCGGCGGCACCGGCGTCGACAGGTTTCACGGCGACATCGGCAACGACACGATCCGCGCCGCCGACGACAGCGCCGACGTCGTCGACTGCGGCGCGGGCGTCGACACGGTCTATGTCGAGGCCGACGCGCCGACGCGCGACGTCCTGACGGGCTGCGAGAACGTGATCCCGATCCCGGCGGAGCCGTCAAACGACACGACGCCGCCGCGCCAGACGATCCGCGGGACCCGCCACGCCGACCGGCTGTACGGCTCGGCCGGCGACGACGCGATCTTCGGTCGCGGCGGCGCCGACAAGATCTGGGGGAGGGCGGGCGACGACTACGTCGACGGCGACCAGGGCGACGACCAGCTGCACGGCGGCCCCGGCGACGACCACATCCCCGGCCGCCAGGGCAACGACAGGATCTGGGGCGACGCCGGCGCCGACCGGATCACCGGCGACCGCGGCAACGACCGGATCTTCGGCGGCGCCGGCAACGACACGATCTACGGCAACATCGGCCGCGACCGCGTCGACGGCGGTCCCGGCAACGACCGCATCAGCATGATCGACCGGACGGCCGACGTCATCGTCTGCGGTCCTGGCAGGGACGTCGTCTTCGCCGACCCTGCCGACCGGGTCAGCCGCGACTGCGAGAGCGTGCGCCGCTAGGGCTCGTCCACCACCCGCGGCGATTGCGCCACGCCCAGCGCGCGCGGGTCGATTCCCACGATCTCCGCCACCCGCTCGCGCGCCTCCTCCGCGCCGGCGGCGGGAACGTTCTTGACGAGCAGCGGCGGCACGTCGCCGTACTCCGCGGCGGCTCCCGGCGCGACGAGCACGCCGTCGATCGCCTCCAGGCCGGCGCGCGCTTCGGCGCCGACGTGGTGCTCGCGCGGGATCCCGACGATGAACAGCTGCGCGTAGCGCCGCCCCGCGTCCAGCGCGTGGTGCACGTGCTCGGCGCTGATCCCGAAGCGTGCCGCGATCGCGCCGGCGTCCGCGCGGTCGAACTCGCTCTCGTGCTCGCCGATGTGGCGCGCCGCGTCGGACTTCGCGAGGCTGCACAGGTCCATGAGGAACTGCTCGAGGTCCCACTCGCCGCTGACCGGCACGTCGAACCCGAACGCCGCGATCGCGCGGCCGCACTGGCCGTCGCGCCACAGGAACTCCCCGCCGGCGACGTGGTGCTCGAGCAGGTAGCGCATCGCGAAGGCCCGCTCCTCGGCGGCGCGGTCGGCGTAGCGCGCGAGCGCCTCGAGCGCCTCGGCGCTGCGCGCGTAGCGCGCATCGTCCGGCGTGCCGGAGGCGACGGCGCGATGGGCGGCGGCCTGCTCGCGCAGGAGGTCGCAGACGGGATTCACGGGTGCGGGGGCACGAGCGCGCCGGTCACGCGCCGAGCGGCGGTGAGCGCCCGGGCGGCTGCGCCGGGCGCGGCCGCTGCGGCACCGGCGGCACCTCGCGCACCTCGGGCGCGCCCGGGCGCAGCGTGAGGTCCTCACCGTGGTGGCGCAGCGCGAGCGCCTCGCCGTCGAGCAGCTCGTAGCGCACCTCGGAGTTCGCAACGGTGACGCACAGGCGCCGCCCGCGGTAGATCATGCGAAAGCTCAGCCGCGTCAGCCGCTTGGGCAGGCGCGGCGAGAACTGCAGCGTGCTGCTGTGGTCGCGCATGCCGCCGAAGCCGGCCACCGCGACCAGCCACGAGCCCGCGAGCGCTGCGAGGTGGACGCCGTCGCGCGTGTTGAACGCGAGGTCGCGCAGGTCGATGAAGGCCGTCTCGCCGAGGTAGTCGTACGCGAGGTCGGTGTGGCCGACCTCGGCCGCCATGATCGCCTGGATGCAGGCCGACAGCGACGAGTCGCGCACGGTGATGCGCTCGTAGTAGTCGAAGTCGCGGGCGCGCTGCTCGTCGCTGAAGCAGTCGCCGCAGACGTACTGCGCGAACACGACGTCGGCCTGCTTGACGACCTGGCTGGCGTACAGCAGGTAGTACGGGTAGTGCAGCATCAGCGGGTAGTGCTCGTCCGGCGTGCGCTCGAAGTTCCAGCGCCGGTAGCGCGTGAAGCCCTCCGACTGCGGCGTGATCTGCAGCTCTTCGTCGTACGGCCGGTACATCGCGTCGGCGGCGTCGCGCCATGTCGCGATCTCCTCGTCGTCGACACCGAGCGCGGCGGCGGCCGCGGGATGGCGCGCGGCGAGCGTCGCGGCATAGCGCAGGTTCCGCGCCGCCATGAGGTTCGTGTAGACGTTGTTGTCGGCCAGCGACGAGTACTCGTCCGGGCCGGTCACGCCGTCGATCCGGAACTGGCCCTTGGCGTCGTGGTGTCCGGCCGAGCGCCACAGCCGCGCCGTCTCGACGAGCAGCTCGAGCGCGACCTCGCGCTCGAAGCCCGCGTCCTCGGTCGCCTCGAGGTAGCGCCGCGCCGCGTCGGCGATGTCGGCGTTGATGTGCATCGCCGCGGTGCCGGCGGGCCAGTAGCCGGAGCATTCCTGGCCGGAGATCGTGCGCCACGGGAACGTCGCGCCGGACAGGCTCAGCTCGCGGGCGCGGGCGCGCGCCAGGTCGAGCGTCGAGTGGCGCCAGCACAGCGCGTCGCGCGCCGCGGTGGGCGCCACGTACGTCAGCACCGGCAGCGTGTAGGTCTCCATGTCCCAAAACGAGTGGCCGTCATAGCCGCTGCCCGTCAGCCCCTTCGCCGGGATCGCGCGCCCCTCCGCGCGCGCTGCGGACTGCAGGACCGAGAAGAGCGCGAAGCGCGTCGCCTGCTGCAGCGCGCGGTCGCCCTCGATCTCGACGTCCGCGCCGGCCCAGAAGTCGTCGAGGTACGCGCGCTGCGAGCGCAGCAGCCCGTCCCACCCGGTGTGCATGCCGGCGGCAAGCGCGGCGTCGACCTGATCGCGTATCGCGGGCAGCGAGCGCCGGCTCGACCAGCCGTAGGCGATGAACTTCACGATCCGCAGGCGCTCGCCCGGCTCGAGCTCGGTCGTGAACGTCACCCGCGCGAGGTCGCGCTCGCTCTCGGCGCTGGTGACGATCTCCTGCGGCCCCTCTGCGACGTGGTCCATCCCGGCCGCCATGCGCAGCCGCGACGCGCGCGTGATGTGCACGAGGCCGGCGCGCAGGGCGTTGTGGCGGTGCATCTCGGCGCGCAGCGGCCGGCGCAGCGCGGCGGCGGCGCGCGGATCGCCCTCGGCCGTCTGCTCGACGGGCTCGTTGGCGACGAGCTCGGACTGCACGACGATACGGGCGCGGTTCCGATACGGCTCGACCTCGTAGAGGATCGCGGCGACGGAGCGTTGCGCGAACGAGACCAGCCGCGTCGTGCGCACGATCACGCCCTGGCCGGCGGGCGAGAGCCAGTGCGCCTCGCGGCGCAGCACGCCGTCGCGCAGGTCCAGCACCCGCTCGTGGCGCTCGAGCGTTCCGTAGCGCAGGTCGAACGGCTCGTCGTCGACGAGCAGCCGCAGGACCTTCCCGTTCGTGACGTTGATCATCGTCTCGCCGGACTCCGGGTAGCCGTAGCCGGCCTCGGCGTAGGGCAGCGGGCGGCGCTCGAAGAAGCCGTTGAGGTAGGTCCCGGCCCGGCCTGAGGGCTCGCCCTCGTCGAGGTTGCCGCGCAGGCCGATGTGGCCGTTGGAGAGAGCGAAGATCGACTCGGTCTGGGGGAGGATGTCGAGGTCGAGCCTGCGCTCGGGGATCGCCCAGGGATCGACCTCGAAGACGTCCTCGCCGATCATGCCCGCACGGCGCGCTCGCGCTTCGCCGGCTTGCGCGGCCTGCCCGCGGGCTCGGCGGCGGCCATCAGCAGCTCGAGCTCCTCGCCCAGCCAGCCCATCAGCAGCGCGACGTCGGGCATCTGCTCGCGGTCGGTCACGATGCCGAAGTCCAGGTGGCCCATGTAGCTCATCACCGTGATGTTCAGTCCCATGCCGTGCGTGATGACCGAGACCGGGTAGTTCGCGACGAGCTTCGCGCCTGCGCAGTACAGCGGGAGCTGGGGTCCGGGCACGTTGGAGATCACGAGGTTCCAGACCGGCCGGCCCGGCCGGCTCGTCGCGATCCCGAACGTCAGCCGCGCCGCGCGGCTGAAGACGGCCGGCGGGATGAAGTGGTTGGCGTCGGCCAGCAGGCTCGCGGGGAGCGCGCGGTGGCGCTGCTTCATGTCGCCGAGCGACTCGTGCGTGCGCCGCAGGCGCTCGAACGGATCGGCGATCTCCGTGTGCAGCGCGGCAGCCATGAGCATGATGCGGTTGCCGTACGTGCCGATCTGCTCCTCGGTGCGCACCGATACGGGGATCTGCGCGACGAGCGGCTGGGCGGGCAGCTCCTCGTGCTCGATGAGCCAGCGCCGCACGGCGCCCGCGCAGATCGACACGATGACGTCGTTGACGGTGCAGCCGTTGGCGTTCTTGACCGCCTTGACGTCGTCGAGCGAGAGCTGGCCGAACGCGAAGCGCCGGTGCGCGGAGATGCGCCCGTTGAAGCTCGTCTTCGGCGCGGTCAGCGCGCTGCGCTCGGCCGCGCCGTCGCGGCGCGTGATGGCGTGCTGCGCGCGGGCGACGAGGTTGCCGATCGCCGCGGCGCCGGGAATCGTCTTGAACTGCGTCTCCTCGAGGTTGGGCAGCGCGCGCGGCAGCGCGCTCAGCGCACGCAGCGGGTAGCGCGCCGCGCCGGCGACGCCGCGCACGAGCATCCCCAGCTCACCCGGCACGGTCGCGTTGTCGCCCCACGGGCCGCGCGTCTCGATCGAGCGCGGCTCGGGCGTGAGGTCGAGCAGCAGCCCCATGATCTCGGCCCCGGACAGGCCGTCGATGACGGCGTGGTGGATCTTCGTCAGCAGCGCGACGTTGCCGGATGGCAAGCCGCTGATGAGGTACAGCTCCCACAGCGGGCGCGCGCGGTCCAGCGGCCGCGAGACGATCCGCGCCACCTGCTCGGCGAGCTGCTCGTCCGTTCCCGGCGCGGCGAGACCGAGCTCGCGCACGTGGAAGTGCAGGTCGAAGTCGACGTCGTCGATCCAGTACGGGAAGTCGAGGCCGAGCGGCACCTCGCGCAGACGCCAGCGCAGCGGCGGCAGCAGCGGCAGCCGCTCGGTGATGAGCGCCTCGACGTCCGCCATGGCGAGCGTGCCCGACCGCGTCGTCGACGGGTCGAGGATCGCGATGCTCGCCACGTGCCCCGTCTGCCGCCGCGTCTCGAGCGCGAGGAACTGCGAGTCGAGGCTCGTGAGCTGCCGCATCGCGGACGCAACTCTAGTGCGACGCGGGCGCTCGACCGATCACCCGGCGACGGTGGTCAACGGCCGCCCGTTCGCGTTCGCGTGCCCGTTGCTGCGGGCCGCGGCGCGCGCAGGCTGCCGGCGTCCCGCGGATGCAGCCGCCGCGAGCTCCTCGAGCTCGGCCTCCAGAAGCGCCGGCAGGTCGCGCACCTCCGGCAGCGCGTCGGGATCGGCGTAGCAGCCGAAGAACAGCTCGTTGCGGTAGCGCACCATGCCGATCGCCAGCGCGTGGCCCTGGGCGATCGGGACGACCGAGTAGACCTCCTCGAGCTCGCAGCCGAGCAGATAGATCGAGCCGCGCGGGGCGGGCGACTGCGAGACCGTGAGGTTGAACTGGCGCGGCGTGGCCAGCGCGCGCGCGACCGGCGTGCGCAGCGGCGGCGGCACGAGCCCGAGCGACTCGACGAATGTCTGCGTGGCCTCGGGCCTGTCGGTGTGCTTGAGCCGCGCGGTCTGCTCGCGGATGAACTCCAGGCGCTCGGGCGCCGTCGCGAGGTGGATCGGCAGGGGCATGTAGACCATCGCGATCTGGTTGCCGGCGTCCTCCTCGCCGACCCGGCGCATGCTGACCGGGACCATCGTCTTCAGCGGCTCCTCGGGCGCGGCGCCGTCGCGCAGCGCGAGCGTGCGCAGCGCGCCGGCCACCGCCGCCAGGCCGACGTCGTTGAGCGTCCCGCCGCGCCCGCGCGCGGCGCGCAGCAGCTCGCGCGGCGCGTGGTAGCCCACGAGCGTGCGGCGCGATCCGATCCGGCCGTTCAGCGACGACCGCGGCGCGCCCGGCAGCACGTCCTCCGTGACGGCCGTCGCCAGCCGGCGGGCGCTGCGGGCCGCCGCCTCGACCGTGCTGCGCGGATGGGCCATCGCGTCGCTGCCGGCCCGTACGGCGTTCACGCCGTCGTTGACGGCGGTGCGCGCCGCGTGCATGAGCCAGCCGGCGGGGCCGCCACGGCCCTGCGGCCGCCAGCGGGTGGGCGGGCGCGGCGCCACGTCCGGCTCGGGGTCTGCGAACAGCCGTACGATCTGCAGCGCCGCGATCCCGTCCACCAGCGCGTGGTGGATCTTGCCGATCATCCCGACGCGGCCATCCTGCAGGCGCGGCACCAGCAGGACCTGCCACAGCGGCCTGGAGCGGTCCAGCGGCGCGGAGAGGACGGTTGAGCGCAGCACCGCGAAGGTCTCGTCGCTGACGCCGTCGGCGGGCGACGTGAGCTGCACGATGTGGGCGCCGATGTCGAAGTCGGCATCGTCGATCCAGCGCGGCTCGGAGATGCCCAACGGCGCCTCTTCCAGGCGCCAGCGACACCACGGCACCTCGTGCAGCCGGCCGGCGGCCAGCTCGCGCAGCGCCTCGACCGACGGGCGCGGGCGATCGAGCTCGGGGACGGCGAACTTCGCGCTCCAGCCGACGTGCATGTGCGATTGCTGGGTCTCGAGCCTCAGGAACGAGCCGTCGAGCGGCGACAGGCGCCGAATCGATTGCGCGGATGTCATGCGTCTCCTCCTCGTCCGGCCGCACTCAGCACGGCCGATCGGTTGGCGTAGGGGCCGACGGAGCGCGCGCTCGCGGGCGCCATGACAGGCAGCGGCGGGCGCACGCTGCGCGCGCGGCGCAGCGCGCGCAACTCGTCGTCGATCAGCTCCGCCAGCCGCGTCGCCTGCGGCAGCGCGTCCGGGTCGGCGTACAGGCCGAAGTGCAGATGACCGTCGTAGGCGAGCATTCCGATCGACAGCGTCTGCTCGTCGGTCATCGGGACGACCGGATAGATCTCCTCCAGGCGGGCGCCGAGCACGTGCAGCGGCGAGCGAGGGCCGGGCACGCTGGAGATCGTGAGGTTGAAGCGGCCGGGGGCGACCGCCCGGATGACCGGCGCCCGCAGCGGGTTGGGCAGCAGCGCCAGCCCCGACATGACGCCCTGAGCGCCCTCGGAGCGATCGCTGCGCTTGAAGCGCGCGGTCTGCTCTCGCACGTGCTCCAGGCGCGCGCCCGCTGTGCTGACGTTCAGCGGCAGCCATACAGCGGTCATCGAGACGCGGTTGCCGAGCGTGCCGTGCTCGTGTGCGCGACGCACGTTGACGGGCACGAGCGCCTTGAGCGGCTCGGCTGCCACCCCCTGCTCGCGCGCGAGCGCGCGCAGCGCGCCGGCGACGGCGGCGAGCCCGGCGTCGTTGCGGGTGGCCGGCTGGCCGCGCGTGATCGCGCTCAGCTCGTCGAGCGCGACGCGATGCTGCACGAGGGTGCGCCGCGGCCCGAGCCGTCCGTTCAGCGACGACTGCGGGGCCGTCGGCAGCAGGTCCTCGCTGAGCGCCTGCGCCATCCGGCCCGCCTCGCGCAGCGCGCTGCGCGCCGTCGCGCGCGGACGCTCGCACGCGCGGGCGACGTCCCGCGCGGCGCGCGCCGTGTGCTGCGCGCCGTGCACGAACGGATCCAGCGCGCGCTGCAGCGCGCTCGGCGCGGGCTGCGCATGCCAGGGCGCGGGCGCCGCATCCGGCGCGCCGTCGACGTCGAGCGTGAGCATTGCGACCTGCAGCGCGGCCGCGCCGTCCGCGAGCGCGTGGTGCACGCGGCCGATGAAGGCCTGACGCCCGTCGCTCAGGCGCGGGACGAGCGCCAGCTGCCACAGCGGCCGTGCGCGGTCGAGCGGCGTGGACAGCAGCGCGTCGCGCAAGGCCGCGAAGCTCGCGGGCGAGATCGCCTCGCCCGGGTCGCCGAGCGCGATGACATGGTGGGCGACGTCGAAGTCGGGGTCGTCGACCCAGCGCGGCTCGCCGAAGCCGAGCGGCGCCGGCAGCAGGCGCTGGCGGCAGCGCGGCACCCACGACAGGCGCGCGCCGACGCGCTCGCGCAGCGCGTCGATGCCGGGAGCGGGCCGGCCGTCGGCGGGCGGCGACAGGAACGCGCTCCACGCGACGTGCATATGGGCGCTGGCCGACTCGAGTTGCAGAAACGACGCGTCGATCGGCGACAGGCGCTCTCCGTGATTATGCTCACACACCGTCCAAGCGTGCCACCCGCGGGTCGTGACCTGAACGGCTACCCCCCGCCCGGGGGGGCCGTACCGGGACACGCGGCGGTGCCGTCTGCGAGCCTCTGACGGTGCCGCGAGACGCCATCGCCGACGACAGCGCGCTGCGCCTGCTCGAGGCCGTGCCGCTGGAGCTGCCGACCGGGCTGCGGCTCGAGTGGCTCGGCGTCTCGGGCTACCGGATCACGTACGAGGGCGTGTCGTTGTTCGTCGATCCGTACGTCTCGCGCGTTCCGCTGCGCGCACTGCTGCTCGGCCGCGCGGCGACGCCCGACGCCGCGCAGATCGAGCGCTACGTGTCGGCGCCGGGCGCCGTCGCGGGCGTGCTCGTCGGCCACACCCACTTCGATCACGCGGTGGACGCTCCGGCGATCGCGCAGCGGTTCGGCACGAAGGCCTACGGCTCGTCGTCGCTCGCCCACCTCATGCGCCTGCACGGCCTCGGTCACCTCGCCGTCGAGGTCGCGCCGCACAAGCCCTACGAGCTCGGGCCGTTCGTCGTGCGGTTCGTCCCCAGCCGCCACTCGAAGCTGCTGTTCGGGCGGCGGATCCCGATGGACGGCGAGCTTACCTGCGAGCACCTGCAGGGGCTCTCGCCGCGTGCGTACCGCTGCGGGCAGGTCTGGGGCATCCGGATCGAGGTCGCCGGCGTGAGCGTCTACCACCAGGGATCGGCCGACCTCGACGACCGGGAGCTGGCGCGCGCGCCGGTCGACGTCTTCCTGGCCGGCGTCGCCGGACGTAACTTCACCCCGCGCTACTGGGAGCGGATCCTGCCACGCTTGGATCCGCGCGTCGTGGTGCCCACGCACTACGACGACTTCTTCGCGCCGCTCGGCCGGCCGCTGAGCTTCGTGCGCCAGGTGCGCCTCGCGGACGTACCCGGCGAGGTGTCGGCGGTCGCCGGCGACGCGCGGGTCGCGGCGCTGAAGCGCATCGACGTCGCCTGAAACGCCGCGGGGCCGGGAGCTCGCGCTCCCGGCCCCGCGACTGCAGAGGGCCTCAGGCTGCTACTTCAGGACACCCATCCGCTGGAGGGCGGCCTTCGCGTGCGGCGACAGCTGCCCCGTCACCGGCGCCTTGCTGCCGTCGCCACCGCCGGTCCCCGCGAAGCCCGACGGCCATGCCTTCGGCGCGTTTGTGGGCGGCGTCGCGTACTCACCGGTCGGGGCGCCTGGCGGCGGAACGCGCTCGTCGGGCGCGAAGTAGAGCTTGACGTCACCTCCGAAAGACCTTGCCAGCACTGGAAATCCCTCCATCGTGGTCGCGGAAAACCCGCCTTGATACCCGTTGTGGACCCGCCCTCCCCCTGGAGAACGAACCCTGTCAAGTATGCCACTCGCACCTAGTCAGCCACAAGCGGCAGCCTCGCGAGAAACCGAACTCGCCTTTTGCGACTGACCATACATAAGTAGCCCCGCTGCAACAACGGCTGTCCGGCGGGCGCATACGGGCCTTCCGGGGGTTGCCCGAACCACGACGTTCGTACAGTCCCCCTTGGCGGCGCGGCGGCCATCGGAGAGGCTTGGCCGCATGGACATCGAGGACGCAAGAGCCCGCCTCATCCGCCTGCAGGCAGAGCGCTACGCCGCAGTCGAGCTCGGCATCGAGGGGACGTCGCCATACATGGCGCGCCTCGACGCCGCGATCGAGGAGGCGCGTGCCGGCTACATCACGAGCGCCGTGCTCGAGATCGCCGTGCTGCGCGAGTCGCTGGCCGGCGCGACGCACGGCTGAGCGCGCGGATCGCCGCGCACCGCACGGCCGTGCGGCTCGCGCTCGCGCCCGCGCGCGGCCGTCAGCGCGCCGGCCGCACGCTCCACCTCGGCTGAGCGACGGTCGACAGCCGGCGCGGCAGGTACCAGTTGCGCTCCCCGAGCAGCGCCATCGTCGCCGGCAGCAGGACGGCGCGAACGATCGTCGCGTCGATCAGGATCGCGGCTGCGAGGCCGACGCCCATCTGCTTGAACTCGATCGCGCCGAGGGTGGCGAAGATCGAGAACACCGCGATCATCACGAGCGCCGCGCTCGTCACGACGCCGGCGGTCGACTTGATCGCGTGGGCGACGGCGTCCTCGGTCGGCGAGCCGCCGAGCACCGCCTCGCGGATCCGGCTGAGGATGAACACGTGGTAGTCCATCGACAGGCCGAAGAGCACGACGAACAGAAACAGCGGCAGCCATGACGTGATGCCGGCGCCGGCCTCGAAGCCGAGCAGCGACTCGCCCCAGCCATGCTGGAAGACGAGCGTCAGCACCCCGTAGCTCGCGCCGACCGACAGCAGGTTGAGCACGAGCGCCAGCAGCGGGACCACGAGCGAGCGGAACGTCACGAGCAGCAGCAGGAAAGCGGCGCCGAGGACGAAGCCGAACACGAGCGGCAGGCGCGACTTCATCGTGTCGTTGAAGTCCGTGCTGCGGGCGGTCATGCCGGTCACGTTCACCGTGACGCCGGCCAGCCGCCCGACGGTCGCCGGGACGACGTCCTCGCGCAGCGCGGCGAGCGACGCGAGCGCCTTCCCGCTGTCGCCGGTCCCGTCGAGCGGGATCTCGACGACGGCCAGCGTGCGGTCGGGGTTGACGCGCACCGCGGCGGGCTCGGCCATCCGGCCTGTGGCGACGGCCTGCGTGCGCAGCTGCGCGATCGCGTGGCGCACGCGCGGCTGCGTGACGTCGGTCGCCTGCACGACGACGGCGGCCGGCTCGGTCGTGCCGGGGAATGCGGCCTGCGCGCGCTCGTAGGTGCCGCGGATCGGCGCGTCGCGCGGCAGGCCCTCGATGCCGGGCGACAGCGTGTGCATCCCGAGCGCCGGCGCCGCGAGCGCGACGAGCAGCGCCGCGGCGGCGGCGGCGCACGTCCGCGGGCGCGCGAGGACGCGGTCGAGGATCGCGCTCCACACGCGCGAGCGCCCGCCGGCGCGGTGGCGCAGGCGGCCGAGGACCGGGACGCGCCCCTTCTCCGTCCAGCCCTTCTCGCCGAGCCACGACAGCATCGCCGGCAGGAACGTCAGCGACCCGATCACCGCGACCGCGACGACGGTCATCGTGCCGACCCCGAAGGAGACGAACACGGCCGAGCCGGAGACGAGCATGCCGGCCATCGAGATCAGCACGATCAGGCCCGACACGACGATCGCGTGCCCTGATGTGGCGGCCGCCGCCTCCAGGGCGGCGCGAGGGCCGGCGCCGCGGTCGCGCTCCTCCATCTCGCGGCGCACGTAGAACATGGAGTAGTCGACGCCGACGGCGAGGCCGATCAGCAGGATGACCGAGCCGATCTGGTCGGAGACCGGCGTGAGCTGGCTGATCGGGCCGAGCAGGCCGAGGGTCGCGCCGACGGCGGTCAGGCCGAGCAGGAGCGGAAGCCCGGCCGCGACCAGCGCGCCGAAGGCCGCGAGCAGGATCAGCAGCGTGAGCGGGATCGACAGCGTCTCGGCCTTCTTGAAGTCCTCGCCGAGCGCCTTGGCGAACGCCTTCTGCGCCGAGGCGGAGCCGACCTGCTCGATGCGCAGGCCGGCGTGCTGCGCCTGGACGGCGGCCGTCGCCGCGAGCGTCGCGTCGACGCGCTGGAGGGCGGTCTCGTCGTCGCCGGCGATCTCGAAGCTCAGCAGCGCCGAGCGGCCGTCGCCCGAGACGCGGGCGCCTGCGCCCTTGTCGAAGGGCGACACGACCTGCTCGACGTGCGGGACGCGCTCGAGCCTGTCGGCGAGCTGCGCGGCGGCGCGTCGCAGGCGTGCCCCGGCGGCGTCCGGGGAGCGCGTCTGCAACAGGACCTGCTCGCTGCTGGAGTCACGAACGCCGGCCTCGTCGACGGCGATGTCTGCTGCGCGCGAGGAGCCGTTGCCCATCTCGGCGGGAGCCAGCGACTTCGTGCCGATGACGTTCCCGCCGATCGTCGCCGCGACCGCGAACCCGATCCATCCGAGGATCGCGATCCTGCGGTGCTGCGCGCTCCAGCGCCCTGCTCGTGCTGCGAGATTCGACGGCCTCATCGGGTGCTCCCCTTCGTCGTGATGATCGTGCGATCACTCTCGACTCCAGGGGCCGCGATGTCGCTGCGGCGGGCGGGCGAACGACGGTCGGGCCGACCCCCGTGTGGTCGCGGGTGCGAGCCCTACGCAGCGCCCGCGCGCAGGAATGCCAGCACCGCCAGCACGCGCCGGTGGTCGTCCTCCCCGGCGGGCAGGTCGAGCTTCGCGAAGATGTTGCGCACGTGCTTCTCGACGGCGCCGCCGCTGACGACGAGCGCCCGCGCTACGGCCGCATTCGAGCGGCCCTCCGCCATCAGTTCGAGCACCTCGCGCTCGCGCGGCGTCAGGGAGCCCAGCGCTCCGCCGTGCGCGCCGCCGGCGGCGTGCGCGCGCATCAGCTCGGCCACGACCTCGCGGTCCAGCGCGGTGCCTCCGTCGGCCACCCGCTGCACGGCGTCGATGAACTCGCGCACCTCGCCGACGCGCTCCTTGAGCAGGTAGCCGACGCCCGCCTCGCCCGACGCCAGCAGCTCCGCGGTGTAGACCGGCTCGACGTACTGCGAGAGGACGAGCACGCCGAGGCCGGGATGGCGCCTGCGCGCCTCGATCGCCGCTCGCAGCCCCTCGTCGCTGAACGTCGGCGGCAGCCGCACGTCGACGATCGCCACGTCGGGCTTGTGGCCCGAGACGATCCGCTCCAACCCCGGGCCGTCCTCGGCCTGCGCGACGACGTCGATCCCGTTGTCGCGCAGCAGCGCGACGATGCCCTCGCGCAGCAGCGCGAGGTCCTCGACGATCACCGCCCGCATGGCAGTTCCGCGCGCACGGTGGTTCCCTCGCCGGCGGCGCTCGTCACGCTCAGCGTCCCGTCGAGCGCCTCGACGCGATGGCGCAGCCCCCGCAGCCCGCTGCCGGCAGGATCGGCGCCGCCGGGCCCGTCGTCGGCGACCTCGACGACGAGCCGGTCGCCGTCCCGCTGCACATCGACGCGTGCGGCCGCGCCGGGCGCGTGCTTGGCGACGTTCGTCAGTGCCTCGGCGACGACGAAGTAGGCGGCGGTCTCAACGACCGGCGGCGGCCGCCGGCCCGGTTGGGCGTCGACCGTGACGGGAATCGCCGAGCGCTGCGCGAGCGCGTCGATCGCCGCCGCCAGCCCGCGGTCGGCGAGGATCGGCGGAGCGATTCCGCGCGCGAGATCGCGCAGCTCGGCGATCGCCAGCCCGGCGTCCTCACGCGCGCGCCGCAGCAGCGCGGCGACCTCGGGCTGGTCGGCGACGCGCTCCTCGGCGCGTCCCAGCTGCATCGTCAGCGCGACGAGCCGCGCCTGCGCGCCGTCGTGCAGGTCGCGCTCGATGCGCCGCAGCTCGGCGGCCTGCACGTCGAGCGCGCCCTGGCGCGTGCGCGTCAGCACGTCAACGCGCTCGGCGAGCGCCTGCTCGCGGACCCATGGCAGGCGCTCGCGGAAGACGAGGATCGCGCGCAGGGCAAGGCCTGTTCCCATGCCGAGCATCGGCCAGACCGGCCACAGGTAGCCGCCGCCCGCCAGCGCCCAGACGACCCAGCAGATCGCGGCGATGACCGCGCACAGCTCGCCCTTGACCCGCAGCGCCTGCTGCGCGTCGCCGCGCGCCTGCAGGCCGCGCAGCGCCACGACGTGCAGCGCGACCGCGATCGCGAGGCCGAGCCAGATCCAGACCGGCCAGAAGTAGCCGAGGCCGGTCGCGGCCCAGACGATCGCCATGAGGACCGCGATCACGAGGGAGAACGCGACGTGAAGGGACAGCGGCGGGGCGGGCGGCGCGGCGCCGCCCACCGCCGGCGGCGCACCGGGGACCGGATCGCCGGGCTCGCCGCCTGGCGCCGCCCGCGGCGCCAGCAGCCAGCGCATCATCGCCAGCTCGACGACCGTCAGCCCGCGCACGGCGGCTCCCGCGACCGGCACGAGCGCCAGGCCGGCCGCCGCAGTCGCCAGCGCCATCGGCAGCGTGTCGATGTCGAAGAGCCCGACGTCGGCTCCCGCCGGCAGCGCCCAGTACCAGGCCGGCAGCGTCACGAAGGCCAGCACGCAGCCCCAGAGCGTCAGCGCGAGACCCGACAAGGTCATCCCGACGAGGCCCGCCAGCCCCGTCCAGGCGAAGTCGCGCCACGTCGTCGGGTCGCCCATCAGCGCGTGCAGGCGGGTCGTCCAGCGCGTCCCCTGCAGCGGGGCGTGGCGCTCGTCGATCGCTCTGCCGAGCACGATCGCCGCGCGGCGGCGCTCGACGCGCGCGAACCAGCGGCAGCCCAGCAGCGTGCCGAGCGCGACCACGAGCCCGAAGTACGTGATCGCCACCGACAGGCTGACGGCGACGCCCGTCACCCACAGCGCGAGGCCGGCGCAGGCCGTCAGCAGGCCCGCGAGGTGAAAGAGCAGATCGCGCGACCAGCGCGTCGCGATCGGCAGGCGTGGCGTGGCAATGGACACGACCACCAGGATGGTCGCAGCGGCGCGCGGCCGCAATCACGCCTGCGGGCGTGCCGCGGTGGGGACAACCCCCCGCAGGCGGCCGTCAGGACGCGGGGTGCGCGCGCTCCTCGGGGTCGCGGCCGCTGGTGGCCGCCGACCTACCGGGCCTGCCGGGCATCAGCCGCTCGCCGGCGTCGGCCTCATCGTGCGCGCGCTGCTCCCAGTCGGTCTCTTCCGGGCCGACGGGCGCGCGACGCTCGCCCTGCTCTGCGGGCGGCGGGTCCGCGGCCGAGGCCACATGGGAGTCGTCGTGGCGGTTCGTGTCGCGCGGGCGCGCGTGCCATCCCAGCCGCCGCAGCTCGCCGGCGACGGTCTCGGCGACCGCGCCCTCATCGCCCGACTGCGCCAGCTCCACCGGCTCGCGCGCGACGTCCGCGCGCAACGCGTTGACGATCTCCTCGGCGCGGCGCCAGCTCAGCGAGACACGGCCGGGCAGGTCCTGCTTGGCCAGCGCGTTGCCGGCCAGCGCGCGGTACAGGTCGGCACCGAAGTGCTCGTCGGCGAAGCGGTCGTCCAGCGTCGCGAGGTCGCGGACGAGCTCGCGCTCGAGAGTCTGTGCATCGGTCATGCGTGTTCGTGTTCCCGGCCGGCCGGGGGGATAACGAGCGAAGCGCACCCCCCGACCCGCCGCGATGATCCCCCCACCCGGGGGGAACGGCCTTCGGTCCGACGGCCGGCCGGGAACACGAA
>DATMJM010000637.1:0-4255 GCA_035553935.1 Solirubrobacteraceae bacterium | reverse complement strand
TAAGGGCCTATCGGCAAACTTGGACGGTTGTATGAGCGGGCTTCGCCGACGACGGCCCTGGCTGGCCTCCGGCGGCACTGCCAGAACGCCCAGATCACCGCACGGTTGGACTGTGTGCGGCGATCGCTTCGCAGCCGCTTGACCGCCGACTGCTGGCTGTTGTTCTCAAGCTTGCGGGCGCCGCTGTCGATACCCGGACGGTTCCCGGAGTCTGGAGAAATCGCGTGACCCGTCTGTGCCTCCCCCTCGCCCTCTCGCTGGCCGTGCTGGCGGTCGTGCCATCGGTTGGTGCTGCCGCGCCGCCGCCGCGCGATCAGCACATCGTGGTGCTGAAGGCGGGTGTGGATGCGGGGCAGGTCGCGCGTGATCATCGCGACCGTCACGGGGTCGCGATCGTGCATGTCTACGGGCGTGCGCTGAACGGCTATGCGGCGCGGATCGCTGCCGGCCGCCTGGATGCGCTGCGCTCAGATCGTCGGGTGGCGTACGTCGAGCGCGACGGCGAGGTGCGAGCAAGCGAGACGCAAGCCAACGCGACGTGGGGGCTCGATCGCGTCGATCAGCGCGTGCTGCCGCTGAGCGGGACCTTCAGCTACGCGAGCACGGGCTCCGGTGTGACGGCGTACGTGATCGACACCGGGATCCTGGCCGGCCATGAGGACTTCGGCGGCCGCGTCGGCGGGGGGTACACCGCGATCGCCGACGGCCGCGGCACCAGCGACTGCAACGGCCACGGCACGCACGTCGCCGCAACGGTCGGCGGCGCCAGGTACGGCGTCGCCAAGAGTGTGAGGCTCATACCGGTGCGCGTGCTGGACTGCAACGGCAGCGGCACGATCTCGGGCGTCATCGCCGGCGTCGACTGGGTGACCAAGAACGCGGCCAAGCCGGCGGTCGCGAACATGAGCCTCGGTGCGGGTGTGAGCAGCTCGCTGGACAGCGCCGTCAAGAACTCGGTCGGCAGCGGCGTGACCTACACGCTGGCTGCCGGCAACGACGGCGCGGACGCGTGCAACTACTCGCCGGCGCGCGTGCCCGAGGGGCTGACGATCGGCGCGAGCACCAGCAGCGACGCAAAGCCGTCGTGGTCGAACTGGGGCGGCTGCGTCGACTGGTTCGCGCCCGGCGCGAGCATCACCTCGGCCTACCACACCAGCACCACGGCGACGGCCACGATGAGCGGCACGTCGATGGCCGCGCCACACGGCGCCGGGGCCGCCGCCCTGTACCTGCAAGGACAGCCGGCCGCCACCCCGGCCACCGTCGTCAGCTTCCTGGCCGATGCGCTCACCAAGGCGATCGTCAGCTCCTCGAACAGCGCCAACAACGATCTGCTGTTCGCCGGCCCCAGCGACTCGGAAACCGTCAACCGCGCGCCGACCGCGCGCTTCACCCACAGCTGCTCGGAGCTGGCCTGCGCATTTGACGGCTCGACGTCAAGCGACAGCGACGGGTCGATCGCAAGCTACGCATGGAGCCTTGGCGACGGCACGTCGGCGACCAAAGCCACGACACAGCACCGCTATGCCGCCAACGGCAGCTACGCCGTCACGCTGACGGTCACCGACGACAAGGGAGCGACCGCCTCGACGTCGCAGACCATCACCGTGGCCGCCGCCACCAGCAACCCGATCTCGCTGTCGGCCAGCGCCTACAAGGTCAAGGGCTTCCAGCACACCGACCTGAAGTGGAGCGGCGCGACCACCACCAACGTCGACATCTGGCGCAACGCAAAGATCGTGTCGACCACCGCCAACGACGGCGCGCACATCGACAAGATCGGCCAGAAGGGCAGCGGCACGTACACCTACAAGGTCTGCCAGGCGGGAACGTCGACCTGCTCAGGCGACGTCGTGGTGACCTTCTAGTCCCCAGCCTCGGCCGCGGGCCGGGCCGAACCACCCCGCCAACCGCACAGACGCCGCACCGACCACCCAACGCCGGTCGGCCCACACCGGTGAGTTGGCCGGGTGACGAGGTGTCGCACGCCGGTGAGCGAAGATCAGCGCGTGTTTGCGGCGATCATCTTCCTCCTGCGCGCTGGCGCCCATCGTGCTCAGCGCGACCGTGCTCGTGCGCACCGCACATCCCGTCACCTCAGCCCGAGCACGCAGCGGCGGCATGAACGCTCGCAGCGATGAGCCGCGCAGCTCGCGCTCGTTCTGCTCGCGCAGGTCGATGAGCGTCGCGCTACCCCTTCAGCTCCTCGGCCGCATAACGAACGCCTGCCGCCGCGATTACGTCGGCACTGTGGTCGGCCTCGCGGCGCGGTCGTGCGAGGCGGCCGGTGCTGAAGATCCGCCAGGGCGCGAAGCTCTGGATGCAGTCCTCGTCGAGCTCGAGCAGCGCGGCGTCTGCGACATCCTGACCCCGCGTCAGCCCGCTGCTCGCTCGGCGGCCGCCACCAGGCGCGGCAGGGACGCCTGCACCTCGGCTCGCACCGCGGCAAGGCGCTCGGCCTCTGCCTCGGGAAGCTCGACGCGCACCTGCACGCGACAGCCATTCGCGTCGCGCGACAGCGCCCAGTCCTGCCGGATGTCGGACAGCAGGCAGGAGACGGTGACGCGTCCGTGCTCGCGCCGGGTGCTCACCCGAGTCGGGTAGGCGAAGCCGGGCGAGGCCTCCATGTACCGGCTGACCTCGCTGCCAGCGGGCTCCACGCGCTCAAGCCCGGCCCACCACTCGGGGAACCGGGCGGGGTCGTGGAGGAGCTTCCAGATCTCCTCGGCCGGGGCCCGGCAGACCGCGCTCTCCTCAAACTCGGGCATACGCGGCGTTCGTGGTGGCGGTCCGCTCGAGCAACGATCGGTAGCCGTCGAACCGAAGCTCGGCGGCAATCCTCGCCGCCTCGTCGGCGGCCGCCCGAGCCTCACGGCCGCGGCGCTGCTCGGCGAGGAGCACCGCCCGCTCGGCGAGGACCCGGCCGAGGCCGACACCGGGTTCGACGAGGCCCGCCACCGGCGCGCGTCCGAGGTCGACGACGGTCGCGGCGAGCTGCTCGCGCGGGCCATCGCCTGTCAGCATCCGCCGCCAGGCGGACTCGGCGTCGTCGAGGCGGCGAAGCGCTAGCTCGGGCTTGCCGCGCGCGAAGGCGATCAGCCCCTGGAGGCGTTCCAGTTGTGGCACGAGCGTCGCGGGAACGTCCGCCGGGCCGACCGGCTCGAACGGGAAGCGCTCGATCTCATCGGCGGCCCCGGCCACGTCGTCCATCAGCAGGCGCGCGTCGGCCAACCGCAGCCTGGCGAGGGCACGAGGAAGCCGTGAGAGGCCGCTGTCGAGCGCTGCGCTCAGCAGTTCCGAGGCGTCCCTGCCGCGTGCTGCCTCCAGCGCGATCGATCCAGCGTCGAACGCGGCGATTGCCTCTTGCTCCTCGTTACCGCAGCGCCGCGCGACCGCCCTCTCCAGCCGTGCTGCGTCAAGCGCCTCCTCGTGTCGGCCGAGCCGGGACAGCGCATATGCGCGTGCGGCGTGTGACTCCAGCTCGAGCCTGGCGCCCGCCCGCCCCGTCTCGATCGCGCGCTCCGCATGTGCCAGAGCGCGTTCGTAGTCGCCCCTTGCGGCGGCCGCCGAAGCCGCCGTGTTGAGCGCGACCCGCGCCAGGTCGACCCGCTGTGCGCCGCGCGCTCGTCGCGCCGCCACCACGCTCTGCTGCTCACTGGCGCCGAGCCGGCCGGCTCTCATCAGCGACATCGCCCGGTACAACGCGAGCTCTGTCCGCAGGGCGCGATCGTGGCGAGCCTCGGGTAGGCGCTCGACGGCGGCGATCAGCTGCTCTGCGCGGCGCGGGTCACCGACGACCGCCTCCGCCCAGGCCGACCCGGCCAGCGCGAGCGCGCGCAGCTCCGGTGCATCGATCCCTTCGAGCTCGATGATCTCAGTCGCGCGGCGGTAGGCGGACAGCGTCTCATGCGGATAGCAAAGGGCCGTGCGCATCAGGCGCCCACGGACCGCGTGCGCCTGAGCGAGACCAGCGCGGTCGCCAGCGCACTCCAGCAGATCCACCGCCCGCTCGAACGCCGCGTCATGGCCGGCGCGGGCGCCGCGCAGCGCCTCCACCTCCGCCAGCGACAGCCACAGCTCCTGCGCGACCTCATCAGAGGCCACGGCCGCGGCCTCACGCAGAAGTTCCGCCGCGTCGTCGAGCGCCTACCCGAGGCTCGCCACGATCGCGCCCTGCGGACAGAGCTCGCGTTGTACCGGGCGATGTCGCTGATGAGAGCCGGCCGGCTCGGCGCCAGTGAGCAGCAGAGCGTGG
>DATMJM010000636.1:0-4361 GCA_035553935.1 Solirubrobacteraceae bacterium | reverse complement strand
GGACCGTGCGCGGCCTTGGCGATGAGACCCGCGTGATCGCGCGGCTCGGGGCGACGGTGGCGACGCCGATCGAGCTCGGCGTCGTGCACGAGTTCGCGTTGCACGAGCGCGACCTGTGCCGCTTCGACGCCGGCAGCGGGCGCCGGATCCAACCGGTGGCGAGGGCGGGAGCGGGCTGATGGCGCCGGCGACGCGACAGCGGGAGGACACCGCGGTGCCCAGCGCCGGTCGGCGCTCGCTCGCCGACCGTGAGGGCACGCTGGCCTGGCTGTTTCTGCTGCCGGCGGTCACGTACATCGTCCTGCTCGTCGCGATCCCGTTCCTGCTGGCGATCGCGTTCGCGTTCAGCGACGTTACGACCGGCGACCCGAGCTACGACTGGGTCGGTTTCGCGAACTTCTCGGCGATCTTCGAGGATCCGGTCTTCTGGCGCGCGCTGCGCAACACGCTCGTCTTCACCGTCATCTCGATGGTCCTCATCGTCGTGCTGGGCAAGGCTCTCGCGCTGATCCTCGTCGCCGACTTCCGCTTCAAGTGGCTCGTCCGGTTCTTCGTGCTGCTGCCGTGGACGACGCCGATCGCGCTCGCCGCGATCGCGTGGCTGTGGATGCTCGACTCGATCTACAGCCCGATCGACTACGTCCTGCGCACGCTCGGCCTGCTCGACACCAACGTCCACTGGCTCGGCCGCGACAACTTCGCGATGGTGTCGGTGATCGGCGTGCACGTGTGGCGGATCGTCCCGCTGGCGGCGGTGATCATGGTCGCCGGGCTCATCTCGATCCCCAAGGACCTGCACGACGCCGCGGCGGTCGACGGCGCCGGGTTCTGGCGGCGGCTGTGGGAGATCACGCTGCCGCTGACGATGCCGGTCGTCGCGGTCGCGGGGCTGTTCGGGGCGATCCTGACGTTCACCGACATGACCGTCGTCTACATCCTGACGAAGGGCGGGCCGGAGAACGCGACGCAGGTGCTGCCGAGCTACGCGTACTTCAAGGGCATCGAGGGCGGCGACCTGGCGCAGGGGGCGGCGATCGCGCTGTTCCTCTTCCCGCTGCTGCTCGGCGCGGCGATCGCGATCCTGCGCGCGGTCCGGAGGATGCAGACGTTCTGATGGACGCCGCACACGTCGACCGCGAGCGGCGGCGCGCGGCGCGCCGGCACCGCGCCGCGCGCGCCGGCCTCTACGGCGCGGCGCTGCTCGCGGCCTTCGTCGCCGCGCTGCCGTTCGTGTGGGGCACGATCACGGCGCTCAAGCAGGACGCCGACCTCTACAACGCGGACTTCAACCCGTTCGTCTTCAACCTCGACCCGACGCTCGAGCACGTCTCCTACCTGTTCGAGGAGACGCAGTTCGCGACGTTCGCGTTCAACACGCTCTGGGTCGGGCTCGCCGTCGTGGCGATCACGCTCGCCGTGAGCCTGCCGGCGGCGTACAGCCTCGGGCGGCTGAACATGCGCTGGGCGGGCCCGCTGGGGATCGCGATCTTCTTCGTCTACCTCGTCCCGCCGACGCTGCTGTTCATCTCGCTGACGCGCGTCGTCGCGCTGCTGGGCCTGCAGGACTCGACATGGTCGCTCGTGCTGATCTACCCGACGATCACGGTTCCCGTCTCGGTCTGGCTGCTCACGGGCTTCCTGAAGGCGATTCCGCGCGACGTCGAGGAGCAGGCGATGGTCGACGGCCACAGCCGCCTCGGCGCGTTCGTGCGCATCGTCCTGCCGCTCGCGCTGCCGGGCATCGTCGCCGTGATCGTGTTCGCGTTCACGCTGACCGCGCACGAGTTCATCTACGCCCTGGCGTTCATCTCGCCGTCGGCGAACAAGACGATCTCGATCGGCGTCCCGACGCAGCTGATCCGCGGTGACGTGTTCTTCTGGCAGTCGCTGCAGGCGGCCGGGATCCTCGTCGCCGTTCCGATCGCCTTCGCGTTCAACCTCATGCTCGAGCGCTTCATCACGGGCTTCACGATGGGCGCTGTCAAGGGCTGAGCGGCACGCCCGGCTGCTCGCGGCTACGGCTGCAGCCGCGCCACGAGCGGCGCGTGATCGGACGGCTTGGAGCCCTTGCGGTAGTTGCGCTCGATCCCGCAGTGCTCCAGCCGCGGCGCGAGCGCTTCGGACAGCAGCACGAGGTCGATTCGCAGCCCCATCTTGCGGTGGAAATGGCCCTGACGGTAGTCCCACCACGTATAGCCGACCTCGTCGGGGTGCAGCGCGCGGTACGCGTCGACGAGTCCGCCGGCGGCGATGATCTGCTCGACGCGGCCGCGCTCCTCGGGCGTGACGTGCGTCGAGCCGACGAACGCCTCGGGGTCGTAGACGTCGATGTCGCTCGGGGCGACGTTGAAGTCGCCTGCGACCGCCAGCGGCACGCCGGCCGCGCCGAGCTGCGCGACCCGCACGGCGGCGGCGTCGAGGAACGCGAGCTTCTCGTCGAACGTCGGCGTGCCGACCGCGCGCCCGTTGGGGACGTAGGTGCTGACGATGCGCAGGCCGCCGACGGTCGCCTCGATCCAGCGCGCCTCGTCGCCGCGCAGCTCGCCCGGCAGCCCGGCCACCGGATCCTCCAGCGCGAGCCCTGCGCGCGTGACGATCGCTACGCCCGCCCAGCGCCCGGCCGAATGGTGCACCGCGTGGTAGCCGGCCGCGCCGAGCTCGTCGAGCGGAAAGGCCGCGTCCTCGCACTTCGTCTCCTGCATGCAGACGACGTCGGGCGCGAGCTCGCCGAGGAACTCGAGCACGCGCGGCAGGCGGACCTTGATCGAGTTGACGTTCCACGTGACGAGCCTCACGGCGCGCTGAAGGCTACGCGTGCGTGGCGGCCCGCCACCGCCGGCCCGCGCAGGGAGGCATCTGGATCCCCTCGGGTGCGAACATCGCCCAGTCGTCCGTGCGGCTCGTGCGCCAGCCGGGCGGCAGTTCGCGAGCGACGATCGCCAACGGCTCGTCCTCGACCGTCGCGAGCATCGGCGAGTCGTAGAAGTCGCGATCCGCCAAGCAGTACAGCTCGTAGCTCCTGTCCATCCCCCCCTGTCTTCACGACGCGCATGAACGCGGTCCAAAGATGCGCTGATAAGACTGCGAGATCGCGAGCCCGAGAGCCGTCCGAGCGCCGCGCGCGAGCGCTCCGCGCTAGCGCCCCTTCCAGCTCGGGGCGCGCTTCTGCGTGAACGCCGAGACCCCCTCCAGGAGGTCCTGCGAGCGGAAGCTCGCTGCGCGCAGGGCGAGCATCTCGCGCTCGACATCGGGATCGAGTGCGCCCTCGGCGTGCAGCAGCTCGCGCAGCACACGCTTGTTGCCGGCCATCGACAGCGGCGAGTTGCCGGCGAGCTGGGTCGCGAGCTCGAGCGCCGTCGTCTCGAGCTCGTTGCGCTCGACGACCCAGTTGACGAGGCCCCACGTTCGTGCGGTCGCGGCGTCGATGTAGCGCCCGAGCAGGAACAGCTCGCGCGTGCGCGGCTCGCCGATCGCGTCGATGAAGCGGCGCAGCCCCGTGTGCGAGTAGACGAGTCCGAGCCGTGCGGGGGGCATGCCGAGCTTGATGTGGTCGCTGGCCAGGCGCAGGTCGCAGGCGAGCGCCAGCTCGAGGCCGCCGCCGATCGTCGCGCCGGTGAGCACCGCCAGCGTCGGCACGTCGCTCGCGTCGAGTGCGGCGAGCGCGTTGCAGAACGGCTGCGCGACGAGCTTCTCGGCCTCCTCGGCGAAGTCCTCCGGATCGATCTCGCCGATGTCGTAACCCGACGAGAACATTCCGCCGCGGCCGGTCACGATCACGCAGCGCGCGTCTCCGGGCGCCGACAGCTCGCGGCTGATCGCGGCGAGGATCGCGTGGTCGAGGGCGTTGCGCTTGACCGGGTTGGAGATGGCAAGCCGGAGGACGCCATCGGCAGGTCGATCGACGATCACTTCCCCCGGCATAAGGGCGAAACGTAGCGCGCACCGACGCGATTAGCACTGCTCCTATGAGCGCATAGCCGTCGCCCGATCGGTCATTCGAGGATGACGAGCGTGTCGCCCTCGTCGACCGGCTGGCCCTCCTCGCAGAGGATCTCCTTGACGACCCCGGGATCCTCGGCCTCGACCGGCATCTCCATCTTCATCGACTCGAGCGTCACGACCGTGTCGCCCTCCTCGACCTGGTCACCGACCTTGCACTCGATCTTCCACACGATGCCCGTGATGTGGGCCTCGACTTCGATCACGGCTCCTCCTCGTTCGGCCTCCGGGCACGCCAGCGTCTGGCAGAGTAGCCGCCGGGATGGACGCCGACACGATCGTCATCGTCACCGCGCATGACGAGGCCGACCGGCTCGGCGAGACCCTCGCCGCGCTGCGCGCCGCGTTCGCATCCGCGCACG
>DATMJM010000635.1:0-8620 GCA_035553935.1 Solirubrobacteraceae bacterium | reverse complement strand
CGAAAGCGCCCTTCGACGTCGACATCGGCCCCGATGGCGAGGGGCGCCCGCAACTGATCTACACGCGCTGCAAGATCGAGCGTGCGAACGTGGCCCTCGGCACGAACACCAGCAGCGGCTGTGACCTGGTCGTCTTCTCGCTCGCCGGCCCCGGAGGCGAGCGGCCGGTGCGCAACGCCAACACCGCCGACGGCGACGAGTTCGCGCCCACGCTGTGGAAGGGCCGCATCGCCTTCGCGCGCAGGCTCAAGGGCACTGCCCGCACGCTGGTATACACCAGAAAGCTCACCGCAGCGCGCTCGCGCCCCTCCGAGCGGCTGCCCGGCGCGCCGGCGCAGACCAGCAGCCGTGGCATCCTCGAGCTTGATCTGCGCGCCGGCAAGCTGGCGCAGATCGTTCGCTCGACGCGCTCGGCCGAGGTCCGGCTCGTCGACGTCTTTGACCGCTCCGTGCGACGGCTGTCGCGCGTCGGCATCGGCGAGGGCGGGCAGTTCTTCACCGGCATCGGCTTCGCCGGCGCTGACCTCGGGTGGGCGCTGAACTGCCTGGTCTCCTGTCAGCCGCTCGTCGCGGGCGTCTATCGCTACCGGCTCTCGACCGGCGCGCTCGCACGCGCCGATCCCCCACTGCGCCTTGGCAGTGCAGTCATCGGCCTCGCGCTGTTTAGCTCCGACGGCGCCTACCTGATCGACGGCGAGCCGCAGGAGGGAGGCTGCGGGGGCTCGCTCGAGCAGTCCCCCCGGCAGTGTCTGCTGATTCGCAGCCGGCCGCTCGCCTTCGTCTCGACACACGCCCGCTGAAACCCACAAGGCTCGTCACCGCGCGGCCCGAACCACCGCCCGCGGCAGCCGAGAGTGCCGCAAGTTACGCCGAGCGCAAGCGCCTGCTGCCGTCCGACGCCAACGATGCTGGCCGGGCGCCAGCCATCTCAGCCCGAGCCGTCGCGGTCGAATGGCCTCACGAGCGTCCGCCGGCCCACTCGACGGCGCGCGCTTGCAGCGCGACGATGTAGTCCTCCTTGCCCGCGATATACGCGAGCCGGTCGCAGGGATGGCGTGCGACGAGCCGGCGCTTGAGCGCCGCGTATGTCGCCGCCTCGTCTTCATGGCTGCGCAGGAAGTCGCGCACGGCGAGATGGCGAAACTCGTGATCGCTTCCGCTCTCGCAGACATGCAGGTGATGCGTTCGCGGTCGCTGCGGCGGCTTCGCAAAGAAGTGAAAGTCCGGCGACTCGGGCGCAAAAACGAACAGGTAGCCCAGACGCTCCAGCGGATCGCCGTAGCGCGCTCGCGGCTCGATCGTCGTGACAGAAAGCTGGAGGTCGAGGATGGGCTTGGCCGCAAGACCTGGCACCGCCGTCGATCCGACGTGGTCGCAGCGCACCACGACCGCACCGAGTTCCTCCTGCAGGCGCCGCAGTTCGTCGCCCGCCCAGACAGGCCACGTCGGGTCGTACTCGACGATCCGAACGGCCGGATCGATGCGGTCATCAAGAGACGGATGCCGCGTCGACATCTCACCTGAGAACCCGCCCGAAAGCTCGTCTGGACCCATCGATCGGACGATAGCCTCAAGCCGCTTGAGACCGGCAGGATCGGATTCGTCTCGAGCACCGATGCGTGCGCCCGCCGATGCCGACGGCCTTCGAGGCTACGGCAAAGGGTGCGGGTTGGGAGGCGATGGGTTCTGCGTCGGATTGCAGTCTGCGTTCTCATGCGTTGGTACGAACGCAGCTGCGCCAGGAACGGGACCATGCCCGTTGCCGGGATTGAAGCCACCGCTGTGCCCAACCGCCTCAAATCTGGACATGGCCACCTCGACGGCGATCAGGGGTGCGCGCGGCGCCGCGTGGCGCTCAGGCGGCCCGGCGTGCCGAAGCGACAGCGCGGTGGCCGAAGCGGCGCCGGTGCTCGCCCGGTCCGACGCCCGTGATCCGCAGAAACGCGCGTCGCATCGTCTCGACGCTGCCAAATCCGCTGCGATCGGCGATGACCGACAGCTTCAGCTGCGTCGCCTCCAGCAGGTCGCGAGCGCATTCGACCCGCACGCGTTCGACGAACCGTCCCGGCGTGATGCCCATCTCCGAGGCGAAGACTCGCGTGAGATGTCGCTCGGAGATCGCGGCGCGCTCGGCGAGGTCCGCGACGCTGTGCGCCGCGCGTGGTTCGGCCACGACCGCATCGACGATCGGGCGCAGCGCAGATCCGCTTCCCAACTCGAGCGTGAGCCGCTCGGAGAACTGCGACTGGCCGCCGGGGCGCTGCAGGAACATCACCAGCCAGCGAGCGACCCTGCGCGCCGTCGCCGCGCCGAAGTCGGACTCCACCAGTGCCAGCGCGAGGTCGATCCCCGCAGTGATCCCACCGGATGTCGAGACGACGCCGTCATCGATGAAGATGCGGTCGGGTTGCACCGCGACGGCGGGGTAGCGCTCTGCCAGTGCCCGGCACGCAAACCAATGGGTCGTCGCGGCTCGACCATCCAGCAGGCCGGCTTCGGCGAGCACGAACGCGCCCGTGCACACCCCTACGGTCCGGCGTGCGAGACGCGACAGCCGCTTGACCTCGCCGATGAGCGGCGCCGGCCTGTCCAGGAGATGCATCCCGCCGCCGCCGGGCACGAGCAGCGTGTCGATCGGGCCGTCCACCTCTGCGAGCGCGCAGTCGGCGGCCAGCCGCAGCCCAGAGCCCGAACGGACCGGCCGTCCGTCGAGCGAGACGAACGTGATGGCATAGCCGTCGTCCTTGCGCGCGGCGAAGTGCGTCCCCCACGTCAGCGCGTCCGCCGGCCCCGCGACGTCGAGCGTCTGCGCTCCTGCGAACAAGACGATGACGACCTTGCGCAACGCCACGGCGTCCATCCTGCACGACGCTCAACTTGTCCGCAACGGATGCTCGCCTCGATCCGGACGGCTGGAACGTCAGCGACGACGCTTCTTGTCAGCGTGCGGCCGGCAGTTCACCGGCGACCATCGTGGTCAGTACCTGGGCCAGTTGCCCTGGATGCGAGAGTTGCGCGAAATGCGCGCTCTGCAGCCGCACGACATCGTCAGCCGGTGCCGACATCGCCTCCTGCAGCGCGGGCGGGACGCACTGGTCATCGGTGCACAGCACGTACGTGCAGGGATGCGAGCGTGCGGGCGCGCCACTCGGAGTCATGAAACTCGCCGCGGACTGCAACACCAGCCGCTCATGCGCTCGCGCCGCGTCGTCGGGCGCCAGGTCACCGAACAGCACGTCGCGCGCCCGGTCTGCGTCGTCGGTGATCGCGAGGCTGCCGTCCTCGCGGCCGACGATCCAGTCGGGCGGCCGCCCGCCCACCAGGTCAAGCAGCGACTGCCCCTTGACAGGCCAGAACGCCGCGAGGTAGACGCTGCGCTCAACCGCCGGATGGTTAGCAAGCTCGCTCATCAGCATGCCGGCGTAGGAGTGCCCGCACAGCACCACCGAGCCGCCCGCCGCGGAGATCTGGGAACGCACACGCCCGACGTCGGCCTGCAGATCCTCCAAGCGGCCGGCGTCGACACCGGCACTCGGCAACTGCGCGATCACCTCGACGCGCACCCCGCGCTCACGCAACCGAGCGAGCAGCGGCTCCCAGACCCACCCACCGCACCACGCACCATGTATGAGCAACAGCGTTGAACCTCGCGTCATGACGCCCTCTTCCCTCGCCTGAGGACCGAGCCCGAACAACGTCCTCCCGAGCCGGCCGATCGTTCACACCCAGCATCGCGTTACACCACGATGTCGGCAAGGACGAAACCAGCTCAGATCCGGACACAGCCCTGTCGGCCGCATCTGTCACGGCCGACCGAAATCCAGGCCGGTGGCGCCGATCGAAAGTAGGCCACCGTGCGAGTGTTCTCGCCGGGTGCTGCGGACCGAGGCCGTGGGCCGAGGTGTAGCGAACAGCTCGCCGGTTCAGAAGCCCCGCTTTCGACTCGGTGCATGCCCGGTGGATTACGATGGCCCCGTGGAGGGCGCGGCCGAGGTCGACACCATAGCCCTTCTCCGGCGGGCGCAGGAGGCGTTACAGAGGGGGGAATGGTCCGCTGCCAAGGAGAAGTTCGAAGTGGCGCTCGAGCAGGAGGAGTCGGGCGAGGCCCTGTCCGGTCTCGGCACCGTTCTCTGGTGGCTCGGTGAGACGGAGGCCTCGGTCCGCTACCAGGAGCGCGCTTATGCTGCCTTTCGCCGCCGGCTGGATCCGACCCAGGCGACGCTGGCGGCCGTCGATCTGTGCCTGACATATCTCGCCAGCCTCGGCAACCATGCCGCCTGCCGTGGCTGGCTGGCCCGTGCGGCGCGGCTCGTCGAGGACTTCGAGCTCGCCCCCCTTCGGGGTTGGGTATCGCTCTGCCGGGCCCACGTCGCGGAGGAGGAGGACGATGCGGCCTCGGCGGAGCGCTGGGCGCGCGAGGCGCACCAGGCCGCACGTGAGCTGGCCGACCGCGACCTCGAGCTGTGCGCGCTGGGCGCGCTTGGATCGGCGCTGGTGACGATGGGCCGGGTCAAGGAGGGCGCCGAGCTGCTCGACGAGGCCATGGCCGGCTCCCTGGGCGGGGAGGTCGACACGCTCGACACCGTGGTGATGACGAGTTGCTGCACGATCATCAGTTGCAGCCGCGCCGGCGACTTCACCCGCGCCCGGCAGTGGGTACGGGCCGCGGACGAGTTCAACCGCCGCTACGGCTCGCCGCATCTCTACGCCGTCTGCCGCGCACACTACGGAAGCGTCCTGTTCGCGAGCGGCAGCTGGCAGGATGCGGAGGCGGAGCTGCTCGCCGCGCTCAAGATCGCCGAGGGTGCCGAGCCGGCACTGCGTGGCGAGGCGCTCGCGAAGCTGGCCGAGCTGCGGCTCGCGCAGGGAAGGGTGGAGGAGGCGGAGCGGCTTGTCGGCGGGCTCTCGGATCAGCCCGCCGCCGCGTACGTGGTCGCAGCTCTGCACCTGACTCGAGGCGAGCCCGCGGTCGCCGCCTCGATCCTCGAGCGCCGGCTGGGCGAAGTGGGGTGGGAGTGCCTGGAGGCGGCGGCCCTGGTGGAGCTCCTCGTCGAGGCGTCGGTGGAGCGCGACAACGTGCCAGACGACCTGGCGGGCCGGATCCGGCGGCTGGCGGAGCTCGGCGAGGACAGCGGCTGCGAGGCGATGGCGGCGCGGGCCGAGCGCGCGCTGGGCCGGCTGGCCGTTGCGGACGGCGACGCACCAGGGGCGGCGGCGTACCTGGAGCGCGCGCTTTCGGCGTTCCGGCGCCTGGGGATGCCGCTCGAGAACGAACGCACCCGGCTCCTTCTTGCGACCACGCTGGCGGCCGGGGCGCGCGAGGTGGCGACCTCCGAGGCCAAGCGCGCGCTCGCCGGCTTCGAGCAGCTCGGCGCCGGGTGTGACGCCGATGCGGCAGCGGCGCTCCTGCGCTCGCTCGGCGTCAAGGCGGCGCGCACCGGCCCGAAGGGCCTCGGCCTGCTCACCAAGCGCGAGCGCGAGGTGCTGGAGCTGCTCGCCGAGGGCCTCTCCAACCCGCAGATCGCCGAGCGGCTGGTCGTCAGCCGCAAGACCGTCGAGCACCACGTCCGGCACGTGCTCTCGAAGCTCGGCCTGCGCGGCCGCGCGGAGGTCGCCGCCTATGCAATCCGCGAGCTCAACCGGCAGCGAGATTTGCCATGAGATAGGTGAACTCGCCGATGCTCGCGCCCGCGGCGTGTGAGAGCGTCGCCTCGTGAGCAGGTCCCGAGCGAGTCGACAAGCGCGAGGCGGGTCATCCGCCGGTCGCCAGAGGAGGTAACGATGCGGCGAAGCCCGATCACCGAGATCACCCGCAGGAGGGCCGTCGCGGCCCGCGAGCTGGCGACGCGCACGCTCGACGAGCGCGCGATGCTCGACGCCCTTCGGGCATCGCTGCGCGGCGAAGTCATCGATCGCGCGCACGGCTCCTACGACGAGGCGCGAGCGGTCTGGAACGGGCTGATCGACAGGCGCCCGGCCGCGATCGCACGCTGCGCCGACGCCGACGACGTGATCGCCGCCGTCCGCGTCGCCCGCGAGCACCGCCCGGCGCTCAGCGTCCGCGGCGGCGGCCACCAGGTGGCCGGCAGCGCCGTGTGCGACGACGGCCTGGTCATCGACCTGTCGGCGATGCGGGAGGTGGCGGTCGATCCCGACGCCCGCACCGCGCGCGTGGCGGGCGGCGCCCGCTGGGCCGACGTCGATCGCGCGACGCAGGCCCACGGCCTGGTGACGCCCGGCGGCGAGGTCTCGGTGACCGGCGTTGCCGGGCTCACGCTCGGCGGCGGGATCGGGGCGACGATGCGCGCCTACGGCCTGAGCTGCGACAACCTACGCTCCGTCGAGATCGCGACCGCCGACGGGAAGCTTCGCAGCGCGAGCCGCGACGAGCACCCCGACCTCTTCTGGGCGCTGCGAGGCGGCGGACGCGGGCTCGGCGTCGTGACCTCGTTCGAGTTCGAGCTGCATCCGCTCGGCCCCGAGCTGGCCGGCGCGCTCGTCCTTTACCCGTTCGAGGATGCCGAGAGCGTGCTGAGGGCCTGGCGGGACCACGCGCAGGGGGCGCCCCACGAGCTCACGCCGGAGATCGGGCTGTGGAGCATTCCACCCCTGCCCGACGTTCCCGAGGAGCTGCACGGCGAGCCGGTCGTCTTCGTGGCGAGCCTCTACGCCGGCCCGCCCGAGGACGCCGCCCCAGCGCTGGCGCCCCTGCGCCAGCTCGGCACGCCGCTGGCCGACATGAGCGAGACCGGACCCTACGTCGAGGCGCAGAGCGCGCTCGACGACCTCTTCCCCTCCGGCGGGCGCTATTACTGGAAGTCGCACTTCCTCGACGAGCTGAGCGACGCCGCGATCGCGACGACGCTCGAGCACGCAGCCCTTCGTCCCACCCCGGACTCGGTGATCTACATCCGCACCCTCGGCGGTGCGATCGCCCGCGTCGACGCGGACGAGACCGCCTTCGCGCACCGCTCGGCAGCCTTCAACCTGAGCGTCGATGCGATCTGGTCAAACGCAGAGGACGACGAGCGCGCAATCGAGTGGGCCCGGGCGACGTGGGACGCGCTCGCGCCGCACGCGACCGGCGGCGTATACCTCAACTTCGCTGGCCTCGGCGATGAGGACGGCGTCCGCGCTGCTGCGCTCGGCGCAAGCGCGCAGCGCCTCGAACAGGTCCGGCAAGCCTACGATCCGGACGGCCTGTTCGAGGTTGCGGCGCGGCGCCTGTGACACGTGAGGCTCCTTCGCGGGGCCCGCTCGTCCGCGGGAGTGACTTCGCGAGGGACGCGAGCTGCTCGCCCGAGGCAGACGCCGAACGACGAGGAGGCGGCCGAGCTCATGCGCTGGTCAGCGCTGTCGCTGCTGCGCGCGGCGCTGGCCGAGCACGACGGGTAAGAAGGGGCTGGCATGGCCCGCCCCACCATCGGCATCACCTGCAGCGTCGGCGACATCCGCTCCGGCGAATGGGACGAGCACGCTGCGTTCTGCCCGATCGCCTACGTCCGCGCGGTCCAGCGCGCCGGTGCCCGGGCGCTGCTGCTCGTTGCCGACGAGCAGGATGCCGACAACCCGCAGGAGCTGCTCGACACGCTCGACGGCGTGATCCTCAGCGGCGGCGGCAGCGACGTCGCGCCCCGCCTCTACGAGCAGGAGCCGCATCCGGCGACGGCCGACGAGGAGCCCGGCCGCGACGCCTTCGAGACCGCGCTCGCGCGCGCGGCGAAGGAGCGTGACATCCCCCTGCTCGGCATCTGCCGCGGCATGCAGCTCATCAACGTCGCCTACGGCGGCAGCCTGCACCAGCACCTGCCCGACGTGCTCGAACATGACGAGCACCGCGTCCTGCCCGCGGAGTTCGCGCGCCACGACGTGCAGATCGAGCCCGGCTCGCTCGCCGCGGCCGCCACCGGGAAGCTGACGGAGGCGGTCCTGTCGCACCACCACCAGGGCCCCGACAGGATCGGTGAGGGCCTGCAGGTGACCGGCCGCTCGACGCTCGACGACAGCCCCGAGGCGATCGAGGATCCCGGCGCAACCTTCCTGCTCGGCGTGCTGTGGCATCCCGAGGAGGACGAGCGCTCGCGCGTGGTGCGCGCGCTCGTCGAAGCGGCGCGCGAACGGCGTGGCTGCGGCGTGTTGACTTCACGCCCGCGGGGGACATAGGTTCGGCCAAACAAACCCGGCAAGGAGGAGCCGCGTGCCGCGCTACGAGAACGTCACCGAGGACTATCTGGACCAGCGGCAGCTGAAGTCGGGCGCAGCGGGGTGGGTGCTCCTTGCGGGCCTGGGCGTCGCGTACGTGATCTCAGGCGACTTCGCCGGCTGGAACTTCGGCCTGGCCGAGGGCGGCTGGGGCGGCCTGCTGATCGCAACGATCCTGATGGGCCTGATGTACACGTGCATGGCGTTCGCGCTCGCCGAGATGTCCTCGTCGATGCCGACGTCCGGCGGTGGCTACACGTTCGCGCGCAGAGCCATGGGCCAGTGGGGCGGCTTTCTCACCGGCACCGCGATCCTCATCGAGTACGCCATCGCGCCCGCCGCCATCGTCGTGTTCATCGGCGGCTACGTGGAGTCGCTCGACATCTTCGGCATCACCACGGGCTGGCCGGTGTACCTC
>DATMJM010000634.1:0-5543 GCA_035553935.1 Solirubrobacteraceae bacterium | reverse complement strand
AGGTACGGGGCCGCGCCGCCGCTGACGTCCAGCGCGACGAGCTCGAACGTCTCGTAGGGATGAAGCTCGCCCAGCGCCTCGTCGAGCGCCGGGATCGCATCGCTCGTGGTCTTGATGACGAGCAGCGCCTCCTCGTCGCGCTCTACGGCGCCCTTCCAGCGGTAGACGGACTGCACCGCCGAGAGGATGTTCACGCAGGCGACCAGCTCGCGCTCGACGAGCGCCTCGGCGATCGGGTCGGCCCGGTCGGGCGGCGTGGTGACGAGGCAGACGACGGCGGGCATCGACTCCGAGGGTAACCGCCCAAGCGTCCCGGCCCCTCACCGCGTGCCGCACCGCCACGCCCTAACCTTCGCGCGCATGCGCCTGACGACGTTCCTCCCGCCCGGCTCCGACGCGCCGCGGGCGGGGGAGGTCCGTGACGACGAGGTCGTGGCGTTCGCGAACCGGGGCGAGACCGTGCTCGAGCGTCTGCGCACGTCAGACCACGAGGCGGCGCTCGGCGACGCCTACCCGCTGGCCGACGTCACGCTGCTGGCGCCCGTGCCGCGCCCGCGGGCGATCTTCGGCATCGGCCTGAACTACGCGGCGCACGCCGCCGAGCAGGGCAAGGAGCTGCCCGAGTTCCCGATCGTGTTCATGAAGCTGCCGAGCTCGAGCGCGGCGCCGAACGGCGCGGTGCGCTGCCCGGAGGTCGTCCGCCGCCTGGACTACGAGGGCGAGCTCGCGGTCGTCATGGGGGCGGACGGCGCGATCGCCGGCTACGCGGTCGCCGACGACGTCAGCGCTCGCGACCTGCAGCGCCGCGAGCCGCAGTGGACGCGCGCCAAGGGCGCCGACGGCTTCTGCCCCTGGGGCCCGTGGATCACGACGAAGGACGCCGTGCCGGATCCCCGCAACCTGCGCCTCACGACGCACGTCAACGGCGAGCTGCGCCAGGACTCCTCGACGAGCGACCTCGTCTTCGGCCCCGAGGAGCTCGTCGAGTTCATCTCGCAGACGTGCACGCTGGAGCCCGGCGACCTCATCCTCACCGGCACCCCGAGCGGCGTCGGGATGTCGATGGACCCGCGCCGCTTCCTCGAGGCCGGCGACGTCGTGCGCATCGAGATCGAGTCGCTCGGCGCCATCGAGCATGCCGTCGCCTGACCTCGACCCGGCGCTCCTAGAGCGACTCGGGGAGCTCTCGGACCTGCGCCACGCCGGCCAGGTGCTGGCATGGGACCAGCAGGTGATGATGCCTCCCACCGGCGCTGCGGCCCGCGGCGAGGCGCTGGGCACGATCCGCCGCATCCATCACGACCGGCTCGTCGATCCCGCGCTCGGCGCGCTGCTCGATGCAGCCGCCGACGCGGAGCCGCTCATCGCGCGCGCGGTGCGCCGCGACCACGACGTCGAGCGCCGCGTGCCGGGCGACCTCGCCGCCGAGATCTCGCGCGCCGGCTCCGACGGCTACACGGCATGGCTGGCCGCCCGCGAGGCCAACGACTACGGCGTGTTCGAGCCCGCGCTGCGGCGCAACATCGAGCTCGCGCGCCGCTACGCCGCCTGCTTCCCGGAGCTCGCGCATCCGTACGACGCGCTGCTCGACCGCTACGAGCCGGGCGCGACGACGGCGCAGGTGTCAGACCTCTTCGCCCGCCTGCGCGAGGGACTCGTCCCGCTGCTGTCGCAGATCGCGATGCTGCCCGCGCCGCACGCGCTCGCGGGCAGCTTCCCGGTCGCCCGCCAGCGCGAGATCGGCCTCGAGATCATCGAGGCGATGGGATTCGAGCCCGCCGGCTGGCGCCTCGACGACGCCGTGCACCCGTTCGCGGCGGCGCCGTCGGCCACCGACGTGCGCGTCACGGCGCGCTTCGACGACGACGGTCTGGCAGGCCTGTTCGCGCTGCTGCACGAGGTCGGCCACGGCCTCTACGAGCACGGTGTCGACCCGGCGCTGACGCGCACGACGCTCGACACCGGGGTGTCGCTCGGGGTGCACGAGTCGCAGAGCCGCCTCTGGGAGAACCTCGTCGGCCGCGGCGCCGCCTTCTGGACGCACTGGCTGCCGCGCCTGCGCGATCGCTTCCCGCTGAGCCTGCGCGACGTCGAGCTCGACGCCTTCATCCGCGCGATCAACGTCGTGCGCCCGACGCTGATCCGCGTGGAGGCGGACGAGGTGACGTACAGCCTGCACGTCATCCTGCGCTTCGAGCTCGAGCTCGCGCTGATCGACGGCTCGCTCGATGTCGCCGACCTGCCCGCCGCGTGGGCCGCGAAGATGAAGCAGTCGCTCGGCATCGACGTGCCCGACGACCTCCGCGGCGTCCTGCAGGACATCCACTGGTCGGAGGGGATCATCGGCTACTTCCCGACCTACGCGATCGGCAACGTGCTGGCCGCGCAGCTGTGGCAGGTCGCCCGCGCCGACATCCCCGACCTCGACGAGGAGCTCGCGCGCGGGGAGCTCGCCGCACTGCGGGTATGGCTGCGCGAGACGATCCACCGCCACGGGCGACTGCTGACGCCGGGCGAGCTCATCGAGCAGGCGGTCGGCGGGCCGCTGGACCCGGCGCCGATGCTCGCCCACCTGCGCGCGAAGTACGGCGCGCTGTACGCGCTCTAGCTAATGGGTGTCGAGCACGCGGTCGATGAGCCCGTACTCGACTGCCTCGCCGGGCTTGAAGAAGCGGTCGCGCTCCATGTCGGCGCGGACCGTCTCCTCCGGCTGGCCGGTGTGCTTGGCGTAGATCTCGTCCATCCGCTTGCGCGTCTTGATGATCTCGTTCATGTGGATCTCGATGTCCGTCGACTGCCCCTCGAAGCCGGCCGACGGCTGGTGGATGAGGATCCGGCTGTTGGGCAGCGAGAAGCGCTTGCCCTTCGCGCCCGCCGTCAGCAGCAGCGACCCCATCGACATCGCGACGCCCATGCACATCGTCTGGACGTCGGGCTTGACGAACTGCATCGTGTCGTAGATCGCCATCCCCGCGTAGATCGAGCCGCCCGGCGAGTTGATGTACAGCGAGATGTCCTTCTCGGGATCCTCGGACTCCAGGTGCAGCAGCTGCGCCACGATGAGGTTCGCGACCTGATCGTTGACCGGCGTGCCGAGGAAGATGATGCGCTCGTTGAGCAGGCGCGAGTAGATGTCGTACTCGCGCTCGCCGCGCGCGCTGCGCTGGACGACTGAGGGAACGAGAGGCATCCGGGCATCCTAGTGTGGCCCCGCCACTAGCCTGCACGACGTGCCCGACGCCCTCAGCATCCGCGGACTCACCAAGCGCTACGACGACGGCCGCGGCGACGGGCGTTGGTTTCGGCTGCGGCGCCGCGGCGAGCCGGGGACGACGGGCTTTCTCGCAGTCCGGGACTTCGACCTCGAGATCGAGGCCGGCAGCTTCTTCGGTCTGCTCGGCCCCAACGGCGCGGGCAAGACGACGATCATCAGCGCCGTCTGCAACCTCATCCGCGTCACGGCCGGCGAGATCGCCATCTTCGGCGAGCCGCACGACGCGCTCGCCGCGCGGCGGATCGTCGGGCTCGCCGAGCAGGACGTCAACCTCGACCGCTTCCTGGACGTCGAGGAGACGCTGCTCTACCACGGCGGCTACTTCGGGATGAGCCGCGCGGAGGCGCGCCGTCGCGCGGGCGAGATGATGGACGTCTTCGACCTGCGGGCGAAGGCGGGCGTGCGGGCGCCGAAGCTCTCCGGGGGCATGCGCCGGCGGCTGCTGCTGGCGCGCGCGCTCATGCACGAGCCGCGCCTGGTGATCCTCGACGAGCCGACGGCGGGCGTCGACTTCGAGCTGCGCCTGGAGCTGTGGCGCTACATCCGGCGCCTGCACGACCAGGGCACGACGATCCTGCTGACCACGCACTACCTCGAGGAGGCCGACGAGCTGTGCGAGGAGATCGCGCTGATCCGCGACGGGCGGCTGATCGCGCGTGACACGGCCGACGGCCTGCGCAACCTCTACGGCGCCGACTCGCTGGCGGACGCCTACGTGCGGGCGATGGGATCGCTGTCGTGAGCACGGCACGCGCAGGGCTGCTCGATCGCCATCGCGGCCTGGTCGCGCTCTGCGCGCGCGAGTCCGACCGCGTGCTGAAGCTCTGGTCGCAGACGATCGTCGCGCCCGTGCTGGCGTCGTTTCTGTTCATCGTCGTCTTCGGGCTGTCGCTCGGCGGGCGCATCCGCGGGATCGGCGGTGTGGACTACGAGGTCTTCATCGTCCCGGGTCTGATCGCGATGGCGATGGCGCAGGCGGCGTACGCGAACAACTCGTCGTCGGTCTTTCAGGCCCGCTCGGACCGCTACATCAACGACGTGCTGTCGGCGCCGATGCGTCCGTGGGAGGTCAACCTGGGGCTCGCCTTCGGCGGCGTGGTGCGCGCGCTGGCGATCGGCGTCGCCCTGCTGGCGCTCGCGGTCCCCGTGACCGGCGTCCCCGTCCGCGAGCCGCTCGTGCTCTTCGTCGCGACCGTGAGCCTGCTCGTCCTGTTCGCGTCGCTCGGCGTCGTCGTCGGCGTCTACGCGGAGACCTGGGACCAGCACGGCTTCGTCAACAACATCGTGATCCTGCCGCTGAGCTTCCTGGGCGGCGTCTTCTACTCGGTCGAGCTGCTGCCTTCGCCGTGGCACGAGGTCAGCCACGTCAACCCGATCTTCTTTCTCATCAACGCGATGCGCTACGGCTTCCTCGGCACGAGCGACGTGCCGATCGGCCTCGCGCTCGGCGTGACGGCGGCGCTCGCGCTCGCCTGCGTCGCCTGGAGCGCCGCGATGTTCCGCTCCGGCAGGCGGCTGAAGGCGTAGATCGCGGCGACGCGCGCGCGTAGAGCACGTTTTGTGCCAAGGTGGCCCGCGGATGTTTGCGCTGAACCTCCCGAACGTCCTGACGGTCATCCGGATCCTGCTCGTCCCGGTGCTCGTCGTAGCGCTGCTCGACGGGACCGCGAACGGCGACCTGCTGGCGGCGATCGTCTTCGCGGTGGCGTCGTTCACCGACGCGATGGACGGCTATCTCGCGCGCACGCGCAACGCGATCACGAACTTCGGCAAGCTCATGGACCCGATCGCCGACAAGCTGCTGATCATCGCGGCGCTCGTCGCGCTCGTCTCGCTCGATCGGCTCGCCGCCTGGGTGGCGATGGTGATCATCGCGCGCGAGCTGACGGTCACCGTTACGCGGATGCACGCAACGCAGCAGGGTGTCGTGATCGCGTCGAACTGGTGGGGCAAGGCGAAGACGATCGTGCAGGTGGCGGCGATCTTCTTCCTCATCGCCGTCGAGCCGTCGCCGATGTGGGTCGACGGGCTCGTCTACGGCATGGTCGCGATCACGATCGTCAGCGGCGTGGACTACTTCTTCGGCCTGCGGCGCGTGCTGCGCGAGACCGAGGCGCGGCGCGAGGGCGCGGCGCCGCCGGCGCCGGCCAAGCCGGGCTGAGCCTCAGGCGCCCGCGCCGTCGAGCCAGTCGCGCATCGACGTGTGTCGCGACGCGTGCTCGCCGGTCGCGAGCTCGTGGCGCACCTCGCCGAGCAGCCCGAACCGCTC
>DATMJM010000633.1:0-8200 GCA_035553935.1 Solirubrobacteraceae bacterium | reverse complement strand
CAGGCTGGGCGTGGCTGCGGCCGGCGGCTCGCAGCAGGCGCAGCGTGGCCGGCCGCAGCCACGCCCAGCCGAGCGCGAACACGAGACCGACCGCGAGGAGGGCCGGCAACGAGGCCGGCAGCGCCCGCGGGTCGACCGGCGCTGCCGGCGCGTCGATCAGGCCGACCATGCCAAGCGCGAGGGCGAAGAGCGCCGCGAGCAGGAACGGCAGCGCGCCGGCGAGCGTCCAGCGCAGCCACGGGCCGATCGGCTCGCGCCGGCGCAGCAGCGCGGCCAGCGCGTCCACCGCGGTCACGAGCACGGTGAGCAGCAGGGCGCCGGTGAACAGCGCGATCGCCCAGAACGGCACGATCTTGCGGCTCGTCAGCAGGTCGCGATTGGAGTTCTCGGTCACGATCGGTCGCGACGACGCCGTCGCGTCGAGCGCCGTCACCGTGCGCAGCGCGGACCGGCCGAAGGCCTCCAGCCGCTGGCGCGACACGGGCGCGTCCGCCGCCGGCGGTCGGTCGCCGCCGATCGACAGCAGCACCGCCGGGAGCCCCTCCGCCAGCAGCGCGCCCTGCTCGCCGTAGGTCACCGGCAGCGCGAAGCGCGCGAACTGGCTCAGCGCGCGCGGCGGCCCCGAGCCGGAGCCGGTCTCGACGCGGAGCGCCTCCTGCACCGTCGCTCGCAGGCGCTGCGGCGTCGCGCCGGGCGCGTTGGACCACGGGGTCACGAGCGGGGCGCGGACGTTGCGCGAGGCGAGGTCGCCGAGCACGAGGACCGCCCCGGCCGGGCCCGCCAGCACGCGGGCGAACTCCCTCGCGCCCGCGGCCCCGCCGCTGCCGCCGCTCGTCGAGACGAGCGTCAGCGTGTGGCGGACCTGCCGCGGCGCGCCGAAGATCCGCGCAAGCTCCATGAGCGCGGCCGTCCCGGACAGCTCCGCCTCGGCTCGCCGCCCCGCGGCGTCGCGGTGCGCGACGATGACGATCCGCTCGTCGATCGTCCCGCGGCGCTCGGCGATCACCATGCGCAGCGCGCGGCGCCCGTCGATCGTGTCGCCCTCGTGCTCGACCGCGCGCACGCGAAAGCCGGCACGACGCATCTCCGCGCCGATCTCCTCCGCCAGCGCGTCGTCGCCGGCCGAGCCGGGCCGGCGGTCCGGGAAGCGATCCGACAGCCCCTCGCCCGCCTCGTAGGCGCGGTCGAACGCGCGGTCGCCGCGGAACTCGTCGGGCGCCAGGGACGTGCGCAGCGGCTGCGGGCGGTTCTCCAGCGAGAAGGCCAGCAGGACGAAGGCGAAGAGGACGGGGATCAGCGCCGCCCGGTAGATGCGCGGATCGATCATCTTCGTTGTCACACTATTGGGGATGGTGGATCGTGCTCCTCGCATCCTTCTCGTCGATGACGAGCACGCGATCCAGACGCTGCTGTCCTATCCGCTGCGCAAGGACGGCTACGACGTCGTGCAGGCGAGCGACGGCCGGGCGGCTCTCGACCGCTTCGGCGAGGGGACCTACGACCTCGTCGTGCTCGACCTCATGCTGCCCAAGCTCGACGGCCTGGAGGTCTGCCGCCGCATCCGCGCCCGCAGCACCGTGCCGATCATCATGCTCACCGCGCGCGCCGAGGAGATCGACAAGGTCGTCGGCCTGGAGATCGGCGCCGACGACTACATCACCAAGCCGTTCTCGATGCGCGAGTTCCGCAGCCGCGTGAAGGCCGCACTGCGGCGCGCCGAGATGCGGCCCAACGACGACGGCGGCGGGCGGGACGGAGCACGCGGGCCGCTCGAGGTCGCCGGCCTGCGGATCGACTTCGACAAGCGGGCGGTGTGGGTGCGCGACGATCCCGCCCAGACGACGTTCGTCGAGTTCGAGATCCTCGCGGCGCTGGCCACGGCGCCGGGCCGCGTCTTCACTCGCGAGATGCTGCTCACGCGCATCTGGGGCGACGCCGCGTACCGCGACCCGCGCACGATCGACGTGCACATCCGCCACCTGCGCGAGAAGCTCGAGCTCGACCCCAAGCACCCGGAGTACCTCTTCACCGTGCGCGGCGTCGGCTACCGCTTCCGCGACGACAGCGACGGCTAGCCGTGCTGCGCTGGCGGTCGCTGCGCACGCAGCTGACGATCCTCTCCTTCGGCGTCACGCTCGTCGCGATCCTGGCCGTGCTCTTCTACGTCACGCCGCAACTCGAGTCGTCGCTGCGCGACCAGAAGCTCAAGGCGCTGACCGAGACGGCGCGCGCGTTCACGCCGCTCATCACCGAGCTCGTCCGCAGCAACGGCAGCGCCCGCCAGATCGACAACCTCGTGTCGACGGTCTCGGACCGCACGAACGCGCGGGTCACGCTGCTGTCGGTCAGCGACGGCACCGAGGGCCTGCAGCTGGCGGTGTTCTCGGACTCCTACACCGACAACCGCATCACCGACCTGCGCTTCGAGGTGGCCCACGAGGCGGCGCGCACAGGCCGCGTCGCGCGCGGCCACGAGTCCTCGCTGGAGGGCGAGCTCGGTCAGGTGGCGATGCCGATCAGCGACGAGGGAACCGTCAGCCGCGTCGCGGTCTTCTCGGCGCCGATGGCCGACGTGCAGGGCAACGTGGCGCTGATCCGCCGCCAGATCCTCATCGCGGGTGCGCTCGGGCTGCTGCTGGCGCTGCTCGTCGGCTTCGCCGTGTCTCGCTCCCTGGCAAGCCGCGTGCGCGTGCTCGAGCACGGCGCCGGCCAGGTGGCGGCGGGCGACTTCACGGCCGTGTTCCAGACCGCCAGGAAGGACGAGCTCGGCGAACTCGCTCGCGCGCTGGACGACATGCAGCGCCAGCTCGCCCAGCTCGAGAGCGCGCGCCGGCGCTTCATCGCCACGGCGTCGCACGAGCTGCGCACGCCGATCTTCTCCATCGGCGGCTTCCTGGAGCTCATGGAGGACGAGGACCTCGACGACGAGACGCGGCGGCAGTTCGTGGCCACCGTGCGCGAGCAGGTCGAGCGGCTGGGCAAGCTGGCCACCGACCTGCTCGACCTGTCGCGCCTGGAGGCGGGCTCGCTGCAGCTGCGCCGCGAGGAGACCGACCTCGGCGCCCTGACGCGTGCGGTCAGCGCCGAGTTCGCGCCCGCCCTCGACAAGCACGCCTCGACGCTCGAGGTGCGCCTCGAGGCCGAGCGGATCGAGGCGGTCTGCGATCCTGAGCGCGTGGCGCAGGTGCTGCGCATCCTCATCGACAACGCGCTCACGCACACGCCCGCGGGAACCGGCGTGGTGGTCTGCGCCGCGCGCCGCAACGGCGCCGTGCGGCTGGCCGTCAGCGACGACGGGCCTGGCATCAGCGACGCGGCCGCCGAGCGCGTGTTCGAGCCGTTCTTCACCTCCGACGGCGCGCAGGGATCGGGGCTCGGGCTGGCGATCGCGCGCGAGCTCGCAGAGCGGATGGAGGGCTCGCTCGACGTCGATCCGGCGCAGGGCCGCACGACGTTCGCGCTGGAGCTGCCGGCTTGAGAGCGCTGCGACCTGCCGCCGCGCTCCTGGTGGCGGCGCTTGCGCTGGGCGCCTGCGGCGGGTCGGGCGGCGACGCGGCTTCCACCGCCGGGGCGCCGGCCGCGACGACCGTCGAGCGCACGACAACCGTCGAGGTCGTGGGCAGCGCGGCCGGCGACGACGGCTTCGACCCTGCGGCGATCTACGACCGCGACGCGCCCGGCGTCGTCACCGTCTTCAGCGTCCTGCCGGGCGCGTCGGCGCTCGGCGGGCGCGGCGGCCAGGGCATCGGATCGGGCTTCGTCGTGAGCGAGCGCGGCGAGATCGCCACGAACGCGCACGTGGTGACCGAGGGCGAGGGCAGCGCGGTCCGCGCGGCCGAGGAGGTCTACGTCGCGTTCGCCGACCGCAACCAGGTCCGTGCCCGGATCGTCGGCTACGACGCGAACGCCGACGTCGCGCTGCTGCGGGTCGACCCGGCCGGTCTCCGGCTGCGCCCGCTGCGCCTCGGCAGCGCGGAGGATCTCCAGGTCGGCTCGCCGGTCGCCGCGATCGGCTCGCCGTTCGGGGAGCCGCAATCGCTGTCGGTCGGCGTCGTCTCGGCCACCGACCGCCAGATCAGGTCGCTCACCGGCTTCGAGATCGTCGGCGCGATCCAGACCGACGCCGCGATCAACCGCGGCAACTCGGGCGGGCCGCTCGTCAACGGCCGCGGCGAGGTGCTCGGGATCAACTCGCAGATCCAGACCTCGTCCGGCGGCGGCGAGGGCGTCGGCTTCGCGGTGCCGGCCGACACCGTGCGGCGCACGATCGCCGCGCTGCGCGAGAAGGGCCGGGTCGATTACGCCTATCTGGGTGTCGCGACCGCGGCGATCTACCCGCAGCTCGCGCGCCACTTCCGGCTGCCCGTCACGCGCGGCGCCTGGGTGCAGGAGGTCGTCAGGGGCAGCCCGGCCGCGACCGCCGGCCTGCGCGAGGGGAGGCGGACGCGGCGCTTCCAGGCGCGCGAGGTATCCGTCGGCGGAGACATCATCACGGCCGTCAACGGGAACAAGCTTGCGGACGAGGCGGCGCTGGGTGTCGCGCTGCTCCCCCTCAAGCCCGGTCAGGAGGTCACGTTGCAGGTCTATCGCGACGGCAAGCCACGCGACGTGCAGGTCACGCTCGGCACGCGGCCCAAGCAGACCGGCCCCGCGGCGCGGCCGTAGAATCGGGCGTCGCATGGCCACGTCCAACGGCAAGTCGCGTCCCCAACGGCCGCTCGTGCTGGTCTCCAACCGCGGCCCGGTGACGTTCGACGACAACGGCGACTACACGCGCGGCACGGGCGGGCTCGTAACCGCCCTGACCGGCCTGGCGACCCATCGCGACGCGGTCTGGATCGCGTCGGCGATGACCGACGGCGACGTGCGGAAGTCGCGCGAGTGCGACGGCCGCTCGTTCTCGATCGACACGCCGTTGGGCGAGTTCGAGGTGCGCCTCGTCGTGTCCGAGCCGGAGGCCTACGACCGCTTCTACAACGTCGTCGCCAACCCGCTGCTGTGGTTCATCCAGCACTACCTCTGGGACCTCTCCAACGCGCCGGACATCCGCGAGAACGAGGTCGAGGCCTACGAGCACGGCTACAAGGTCGTCAACCGGGACCTCGCGCAGGCGGTCATCGAGCAGATCGAGGGCGACGACGCGCCGATCGTGATGGTCCACGACTACCACCTCTACACCCTCCCGAGCGTGGTGCGCGAGGCGCGCCCCGACGTCTTCCTGCACCACTTCATCCACATCCCGTGGACGCAGCCCGACGCGTGGCGCGTGCTGCCCAAGCGCATCCGCGACGAGATCTACGGCGGCGTGCTCGCCAACGACATCGTCGGCTTCCACACCCGCTCGTACCGCTGGAACTTCCTGCAGTGCTGCCGCGACCTCATGGACCTCGAGGTCGAGTTCGAGCGCGGCGTCGTGCACGTCGACGGGCGTGAGGTGTGGGTGCGCGCGTACCCGCTGCCGATCGACCACGAGGCGACGTGCAAGGTCGCTGCGAGCGAGCGCACGAAGAGGTTCGAGGTCGAGCTCGAGCGGCGCCGCCGCAAGCACATCATCCTGCGCGTCGATCGCGCCGACCTGTCCAAGAACGTGCTGCGCGGCTTCACGGCCTTCGACCAGTTCCTCGACGAGCACCCTGAGTTCCACGAGGAGGTGACGTTCATCGCGCAGCTCATGCCGTCGCGGATGGACGTGCCCGAGTACCAGGAGTACCTCGAGCGCATCGAGGCGCTCGTCGCGATCGTCAACCACCGTCACGGCACGCCGGACTGGATGCCGATCCAGCTCAAGCTGCGCGACGACCTCGAGGAGGCGGTCGCGGCCTACAAGCAGTACGACGCGATGATCGTCAACGCGATGTTCGACGGGATGAACCTCGTCGCCAAGGAGGGGCCGCTGGTCAACGAGCGCAACGGCGTCTCGATCCTGTCGGAGAACACGGGTGCGCACGAGGAGCTCGGCGAATGGGCGCTGAGCGTCAACCCGTTCGACATCAAGGAGACGGCCGACATGATCCACTGCGCGCTCACGATGAGCGACGAGGAGCGCGCGCGGCGTGCGTCGGGCCTGAAGGCGGCGGTCTGCGAGCGCAATCCCGGCGACTGGATCGACGAGCAGCTCGCCGACATCAAGGCGAAGGCGGCCGCGGCGGCGCCGGCAGGGTAGGGCGCGAAGCGGGCGAGCGACATGTCAAGCGCCGTGCCGCGGACCGTTGTCGCTCGATCGCGCGGATGCTCTAGCTGTAGGACCCAGGCAGGTTGTTCAGCTCGTTGAGGCGGGCGATCGGTGGCTGGTGGCTGAGGGCGCCGTGTGGGCGGCGATGGTTGTAGGTCCATAGCCAGCCGTCGAGGGCTGCGGTGCGTTCGTGGCTTGAGCTGTAGATCGCGCCGTAGGCCCAGCCGGACGGCACCGCCAAGCTAAGACACAGGCCTTGCCGTTGGTGCGCGGCCGGTAGTGGCGCGTGCGCAGGTGGCGGATCGCGGTACGCCGAGCCGTTGTCGGTCATGACGCCCGCGACGCTGACGCCGTGGCGGGCGTAGAAGGCGATCGCGCGCTTGAGGAACCCGACGGCCGTGATCGCCTTCTCGTCGGTGAGCACTTCGACGTAGGCCAGGCGCGTGGCGTCATCGACGCAGACGTGCACGAACTCCCAGCCGACCTGGCGCTCGCGCTGGCCGGCCGCGTTGGTCTTGGTCGGTTTGCGCTGCAGGCGCCGGTTGCCGTGGATCCGGTGACCGGCGCCCCAGTCGGGGATCCGTCCGAGTTTCTTGACGTCGACGTGCAGCAGCTCGCCGGCGTGACGGCGCTCGTAGCGGTTGGGTGGCTCGGGCGGCTCGAGCCGCGACAGCTTGCCCAATCCGACCCGCAGGAGCACGGCCGAGACCGTCGACAGCGCCATTCCCAGACACAACGCGATCTCGGCGCCGGTCATCCGCAGCTTGCGCAGCAGCACGACGGCCTCGACGCGCTCGTCGCGGGTGCGGTGCGGGATCGATCGCGGCGCCGAGGAACGATCAAGCAGCCCCGCCTCGCCATCGGCCAGGTAGCGGTCGCGCCACTTGCGGCAGGGGTGGTCGCTCACTCCGGCGGCCGCGGCCGCCTCCGTGACCGACCACCCCTGCTCAATGACCCGCAGCACCATCAGCTTGCGGCCTTTCGGACCGAGAAGGGCATTAGCGTGAACCTTCATCCGGTGTCCTCCTTGGGGACCGACCGGCTTGAGCACCTGTCAGCCCCCAAGGGGCACCGGATGGCTCTACCTCCGGCAGAGCAACCTGGTCAGGAACTACAGCTAGCGGTACCGCGACACCGGCCGCACGTCGACATCCCGCTCGAGCATCCCAGTGGTGCTCGAGACGTACCGCAACGCCGGCCGCACGTCGAGGTCCCGCTCGAGCATCCCCGCCCGCCGGATCGGACGCGGACGATCCAGCCGCCCCTCATCGATGCCGTTGCATACCGCGCGTCGCGCGTGCCCGGGCGCGGGCGCGGGCGCCGCAGGCCACCCTCACCGGAACTCCGTCGAGAACTCCGGCGCCCGGCCGCCGGATGGGCTGACAGGGCGCGCGGGCGCCGCCCGCGCAACGGGGCGCGGCGCCGTCAGGCGACGCGGACGAGCGCGCAGCGGCGCGCGACCCGAAGCGCCCGCCACGGGGCGCCGCCGCTTCGCGCCCGCGCGCTTCACGTGTGCGCGCGCGGGCTGCCGAGCCGGACGCGGCGCGGCACGGCGCCGGCGCGCCACCGGCCGCTGCGGCTCCCGCGCGGGCGCCGCGCGCGCAGGCGCCGCAGCCGCAGGCGCGTGCGCCGGTGCGGGCGCCCGCACCACCGGCACCGGCTCAGCGGGCGGCAGCTCGGGCTCCGGCGCCCGCAGATGCGGCCACGCCACAACGACCGCCGCGAGCCCGGCGACCGCCGCCGCGCGCGCGAGGTTGCCCCAGCGCACGCGCGCGAGCAGCGGCCTCGGTCCGTCGGGCTCCATGGTCCGTCTAGGCGACGAGCGCGCGCGGCTCGCCCCCGGCGCTCGCTATCATGCGCCGCCGCATGCCCGCACACGACCCGCTCTACGACCTCGTCCTGATGCTCGACAGCGCGGCGCCCGACGAGCAGCGCCAGAAGGTGCTGACCAGCGTCCAGGCGACGATCTCCGCCGCGGGCGAGATCGTCAACAGCCAGGAGTGGGGTGTCCGCCAGACGGCATACGAG
>DATMJM010000632.1:0-7838 GCA_035553935.1 Solirubrobacteraceae bacterium | reverse complement strand
CCGCGAGGCAGTCGGGCAGCAGGTCCTCGCCGTTGAAGTTGACGATGACGACCGCGACGTCTTCAACCTGCTCGGCGGCTACGAGGAGCGCTTCTTTCTGTACTACGAGGACGTCGACCTGGCGTTCCGGGCGCTGCTGATGGGCTACGAGGCGCTCGTCGTGCCGTCGGCGCGGGTCGTCCACCGCCTCGGCGCGACCACGCGCTCGATGGCCCGCCTGCGCTTCTACGTGGCGCGCAACAGCACGTGGTGCGCGGTGCGCTGCCTGCCGTCGCTGTCGGCGCCCGTGCTCGCCCGGCGGTGGCTTGCCGAGCTGCGCTCGCACCGGCCGCGGCGCTTCGCCGCGGCTGAGGTGGCGGGGCGGCTGGCGGGGCTCGCGCGGCTGCCGCGGACGCTGAGCGAGCGGCGGGCGATCCAGCGCCGCCGGGTGGTGGGGCCGGCGGAGGTGGATGCGGTGGTGCGGGCGCCCGTGATGCCTTGAGCGTCGGCGTGCGCGAACTGCGGTGGGTGTGACAGGGTGACGCCCCGGGGAAGGGACGTCACGTGCAACTCATCCGCATAGCGGGACCGGCCGAGCCGATGCGCCGCATCGCGCACGCCGAGGGCCTGGACATCAAGCGCTCGAGCGCGCGGCGCCTGCAGGACGGCAGATGGCAGGTGTCGGCCTACGCCGCCGACGACGTGCTCGGGACGCTGCGCGAGCGCGCACTGGAGGTCGAGGTCGTCGCCGGCCCCGACGCGCTCGAAGAGCAGCGCGACGTGCTCTTCTCCCAGGTGCAGGCCCTGCAGGCGCAGGAGGTCGAGACGCGGGCCGTCGCCTATCCCGCGGCAGTGTCCACGATCGACGCCGCGCTCGAGCGGCTCGCGGTCGAGCATCCGGCGCTGTGCGTTCGCACCGAAGCGCCCAACCGCGCGCACAGCGGCCGGCCGATCTTCGTCCTGACGATCGGCGTCGACGGCGGGCGCACGCCGGTGCTGCTCTCGGGCGGGGCGCACGCGCGCGAGTGGGCGCCGCCCGACGCCTTGCTGAGCCTCGCCGAGCGGCTGCTGCGCGCATATGCCGACGGCACCGAGCTCGTCGTCCCGGCCTTCAGCGACACCGTCACGCCGGGGCCGGACGTCGAGTATCCCGAGATGTCGATCCCGGTCGAGGCCGTGCGGCGGATCGTCGACCGCCTCGAGCTGAACCTGCTCGTCATGGCCAACCCCGACGGCCGCGCGTTCACGCAGGCGGCCGCCGCGAACATCATGTGGCGCAAGAACCGCCGGCCGCCGCGGCCGGGCTCGACCTGCGTGGGCGTCGACCTCAACCGCAACCACGACATCGCCTGGGACTTCGACCGCTATTACAACGACGCGGGCGACGTTGCGGTCTCGGCCTCCAAGAACCCGTGCGACCCGCAGGTCTACATCGGCCCGTCCGCGGCGTCCGAGCCCGAGACGCGCAACATCGCGCGCCTCCTGCGCGAGCGGCGGATCGAGTTCTACGTCGACGTGCACTCCTACAGCCGCAAGATCCTCTTTCCGTGGGGCATGGACGACAACCAGAGCCGCGATCCCGCCAAGAGCTTTCGCAACCCGCTCTGGGACGGTCGCCGCGACGGCGGTCCCGGCGGTCCCTACGGTGAGTTCATCCCGGGCGCGCTGCACGAGGAGCACGTGCGCATCGGAACCGCGATGCGCGACGCCATCCTCGACGGGGCGGGCGCCGACCGCCGAGCGCAGGCCCGCTCGCGCTACGACGTCGAGCCGTCCCTCGCGCTGTACCCGACGACGGGCACCGCATCGGACTTCGCCACGAGCCTGCAGTTCGAGCCCCAGCCGCCCGCCGAGCGCGTCATCTCCTACACGCTGGAGCTCGGCAGCGACGCCGACGGCGAGGGCGCCTTCCACCCCGTGCCGGCGATCTATCCGAAGATCGAGCGCGAGGCTCACCTGGCGCTCATGGCGTTCCTGCAGGCGGCCGCGAGCTGAGCGGCTCGTCCTCGGGAAGCCCGCAGCAGGCGCGGATCGTCGCCGCGCTGAGCGGCCCTCCATCCTCGCAGTCGACGACGCGCCTGACGGCCGGCGCCGCGAACAGCCGCGCAAGCCCGGCCGGCGCGCCCTCGGGAGCCCGGCCGGCGACCAGGGCGTCGACCGCCTCCGGGTCGGCGCAGAGGTGGTCGGCCAGCGCGGGCCAGCGGACGCGCAGGATCGTCCACAGCGCGAGTGCGTCGCCCGGCACGACGTTGTCCTCGATGACCTGCGAGGCCCGCGCCATGCCGTAGGCGTTGAGCACGAGCTTCATCGCGCGCGGGTTGGTCTCCAGCAGGCCGCTGAAGCGCTCGAGCCGGTGCCGGGTGGAGGCCTCGATCTGCGGCTGGGCGAGCTTGCCGACGACGACGCCCGCAACAGCGGCGCGCACGTCGGCCGGAGCCTCGTCGAACGCCTCCAGCGTCTCGGCCTCGGTCGTGCTCTCCGCGACGCGCCGCGCCACGTCGCGCACCCGCACGTCGAGGCGCTCGTCGGGGGACCCGTCCTCGCCGACGTGCAGCAGCGCCCGCAGGTAGGCCGCCTGGCGCTGCGGGCTGATCGACGGAACCGGCACGGTGAGCTGGAAGATCTTGTCGAGGAAGAGGTAGCCGAGCGGTCGTCCCGGCTCCTCGACGGCATCGGCGAAGCCCTCGTGCGCGTGCTCGTAGCCCGTCCGTATCCAGCGCCCGTCGGCGGCGACGACGACGTAGCAGGCACGGTCGGCGTCGGGATCGTCGCCCGTCCGCCCGGGCGCGTCGCGGATCAGCGTCTGGACCGAGTCCAGCAGGTCGACGACGTACTCCTTCGAGCAGCGGTCGAGGTCGTCGACGAAGAAGACGACCGGCCGTCCCGCTCGAGCGATGAGCCATGCGAAGTGGTCGGCGACGCTCTCCATCGGATCGCGATGCGACTGCTCGAACACGCGTGCCCCTGCGGCCGAGTCCCACAGCAGGAAGCGCCCCACGGCTGACAGTGCGGCGTAGAGCGCCCCGATGCCGGCGCTGACGGCGAGGATCGAGCTCACGATCCTGCCCCACCCCCCGAGGTCGAGCCGGGCGCCGAGCAGGAGCGCCACGGTCGCGGCGATCGCCAGCAGCGCAGCGACCGCGACGACGTACAGCGCGCCGCCGCGACGGACGCGCAGCGCGGCCTCGGACATCCGCAGCTGCAGGGCGCCCAGCGTGCCCATGCCACGCCGAACCGCATGGCGCAGGCTCGCCAGCAGCGCCCACCACGGCGGCCCGACGCGCATCTGCCGCCAGGCGTCGAACTCGACCACGAGCCAGTCGTCGGCGAGCTCGCGACGCACGAGATCGAGCAGCGTGCTCTTGCCCGATCCCCAGCGCCCGTCGATGTGGATGAGGAACGAGCGACCGGGCTCGTCCTCGCGCAGGCGCCGCAGGCGCGTGGCGATCGCCTCCGCGAGCGGCCCGCGCTGCAGCAGGTCGACCGTCGCGCGCGCGTCGGACACCCACTCCACGCGATCGTCGGCACCACTCTCGCCGTCACCGCCGTCCGCGCCTGCGAACCCGGGCAGGTCCCAAAGGCGCGCCGTGGTGTCGGCGCCGCCGGAGAGGATCACGGGGCGAGCGCCGAGGACGCCCAGCGCCACCGACAGGACCGCGCCATCGTGGCCTCGCAACGGCTCGCCCAGGGCGCCGAGCGCGCGCAGGTCCCACGCCCGGACGGTGCCGTCGAAGCCCGCGGACGCCGCGACCGCCCGGCCGTCGAGCGTCAGCGCCGCCACCGCCACGACGCCCGCGGCATGCGCGCGCAGCGGCTCGCCGATCGGTGCGCCGCCCGGCCGCGCGACGTCCCACAGGCGCAGCGTCCCCTCCGCGTCGCCGCAGAGCGCGATCGAGCGCCCGTCCAGCTCGCACCAGGCGACGCTGTGAACGGCGCCGGTGTGGCCGCGCAGCGCGCCGTCCGGCGCGTCCGGCGCGTCGAGGACGATCAGCCTGACGACCCCGTCCTCGCCGCCGGAGATGACGGTTGCCGGCCCGCGGCCGCGCGTCACGTCGAGCGACCGCACGGGAGCCCCGTGCGCGGCGATGACAGCGGGCTCCCCCGTCCCCTCCAGCGCCAGCGCCCGCACGCTGCCGTCGTCGTGGCCGGTCAGCGCCACCGGCCCGGACGGCCCGTGGGCCAGCGCCAGCGCCGTCACCGGGCCTTCCTGCACCGACTGCGCGCGCAGGACGCTGCCGTCGCCGAGCTCCACCACGGCGAGCCGCCCGTCGAAGCCGGCGGACACCGACAGCGCGCGCCCGTCGCCGGCCGCGGCGACGACGATCGCCGAGACGGAGCCGGAGTGCAGCCCGTGCTTCTCGAGCAGGACGGCGTCCTCTTGGAGGTCGATCACGCGAAGCGTCCCGAGGCCGTCGCCGGTCACGGCGCAGGCGCGCCCGTCGCGCGCCGCGAATGCGACCGCGTTGACGGCGCCCTCGTGGACGCCGCCGCCCACGAGCGCCGGGCGGGCGCCGCGCGCGGTGCTGTCCTCGGGACCGGCCATCGCCTGCCGAGTATCCCGCGCCGCGTCAGGCCGTGGCGCCCGCCGCCGGCCGCCGGCGCAGGTAGGCGAGCATCTCGCGCAGCAGGCGGCGCTCGATGAGCGCCGTCGCCGCGAGCGTCGCCACGACGTACAGGGCGAAGACGGCGAGCGCGGCGAGCACCGTGCCCTCCTCGCCGAACGCCAGGCGCAGGCCGGCCACGAGCGCGACCGCGGGCAGGCTCGGCAGCAGGGCGCGCCCGGCGTGGCGCAGGAAGCGAAAGTCGGGGAACAGGCGCCGCAGGAAGAACATCCGCAGCGCGAAGTTGACGCCCTCGACGAGCAGCGTGGCGATCGCCAGCCCGCGCAGGCCCTCCGTCGCCAGCAGCGGCAGGCCGATCGCGAGGAAGGCGACGATCGAGATGGCGGCGGCGATCGCGATCGGCCTCGTGTCGGCGCGAGCGCGGTAGAACGCGTCCCAGTTGAAGCCGATCTGGTGGATCGCGACGGACACGCCGATCGCCTGCATCAGGCCGATGCCCGGCCGCCAGCGCTCGCCGATGCCGAACTGCACGAGGTCCTCGGCGAACAGCGCCAGGCCGAAGCCGAACGGCGCGCCCCACATGAGCGCCAGCCGGTTGGACTTCACGAACGCCTCGTAGAGCAGGTCGGCGCGGTCCCTCACCGCGCAGATCGTCGGGTAGATCGTCTGCGTGATCGCCTGGTCGGCACGATCGGAGTACTGCGAGATCGTCGAGGCGAGCGCGATGATGCCGACGCCCGCCAGCCCGAGCTTGGCCTCGCCGACGATCAGCAGGCCCTGGCCGACGACGATGCCCGACATGCCCGCGAAGAACAGCGGCCAGGAGAATGACGCGTACGAGCGCAGGGTCACGCGGTCCCACGTCCAGCGGAAGCGATACGGCGACGCGCGCAGCGACACGAGCGCGCCGACCCAGGCGCCGGCCACGACGCCGACGATCAGCGACCAGTAGTTCCAGCCCGCGATCAGCAGCGCGACGGCGACGACGAACCCCGTGACCGGGTCGAGGATCTGCAGCTTGCGCTGGCGCACGAAGTCCATCTCGCGGTAGAAGATCCACAGCGGCGCCTGCAGCGCCTGTGCCGGGACGACGAGCAGCGAGACGAGCGCCGGAGCGACGATCGCCGGCTCGTGGAAGATCGCGGCGAGCGCCGGGACGAGCGCGAGGCCGGCCGCGAGCACGACGCCGGCGAGCGCGAGCTCGAAGGTCATCGCCTTGCGGAAGGCGAGCTCCTGGTCGGGCTCGTCCTGCTGGATGTACTTCTCGCCGATCCCGACCTGGCGCAGGAACATGAGGGTGAACAGCACGACGAGGACGACGCCCCAGACGCCGTACTCGGCCGTCGTCAGGAACGCCGCGACGAGGAAGCCGCGGACCAGGTTGAGCGTGTTGACGCTGAGCAGGAACGCCGCGTTGACGATCGTGCCGCGCGCCGCGCGGATGCGCAGGCCCGAGCCCGCCTGCGGGCGGGGGCGGCCGCGATCGGTCGCTGGCTCGGTGTCGCTCGGCGCCACCCCGCCACGATACGGGCGCGTGCCCCGCTGAGGCTCAGCGGAGCGGCGCCGCGAGCATCTACCCTCCCGCGCTGGCATGCCCCTCGAGGACTTCCTGATCGGCGCCGCGCTGTTCGGCGCGACGCTCGCCGCGGTCGCCGTCGCGACGGCGATCGTCGTGCGCCGCCGGCTGCGTCACCTCGACCCGCTCGAGCTCGGCCTCGCGAGCGTCGTCGTCGGGACCGTCGTGCTGCTGCTCGTGCACCTCGTCCCGCTCATGCTCGGGGTTCTCGCACGCGGGACGGTGCTCGCGGCGGCGGCGCTCGCCGTCGGTCTGGCGGCGCTCGTGAGACATGCGCCGCTCGCGGCACGCGTGGCGGACGGCGCGCCGCAGGACGCAGCAGCGCGCGGCGCGGCACCGCCGAGCAGCCCGCCGTCGTGGGCGCTCGCCGCGGTGGCGGGAGCGTTCGCAAGCGCGGCGGCGCTCGCCGACCTCGGGCGCTGGGCCGGCGACGAGCTGGTCGGCGTCGACCCGCTGACCTTCCATCTGCCGAACGTCGCGCGCTGGATCCAGCACGGCACGGTCTGGCAGATCGACCAGTTCGTCCCGCTGCTGGCGCACGGCAACTACCCCAACAACGGCGACGTCCTGCTGCTCAGCGCGGTGCTGCCCTGGCACAACGACTTCCTCGTCCGCCTGCCGATCACGTTCTTCCTCGTCGTGCTGGCCGTCGCCGTCTTCGCCGTCGCGCGCGAGCTGCGCGCATCGCGCGCGGCGGCGGCGCTCGCCGCCGCCGTGATCGTCTCGCTGCCCGTCGTCGGCCTTGCCACGATCCCGCGCGCGCTGCCCGACACGCTCATGTGGTCGACATACGCCTGCGGCGTGCTGTTCCTCCTGCGCCATGCGCGCACGGGGCGGCGCGCGGACCTCGTCCTCGCCGCGGTGTCGCTCGCCGTCGCGTGCGGGACGAAGTGGTACGGCGTGAGCTCGGTCCCGGTCCTGCTGGCGATCTGGCTCGTGGCGCGGGTCGTGCATGCCCGCAGGGCGGCTGAGCCGGGTGCCGTCCGGCGCGTCGTCGGCGAGGGAGCGCTGGCGGGAGCGATCGCGTTCCTCGGGGCCGTGGTCTGGCTTGCCCGAAACTGGATCCTGTCGGGCAACCCCGTCTTCCCGGTCAACGTGGAGCCGTTCTTCCACGCTCCGCCCGACGTCATCCGCGACGCCGCGGGCTGGTCGATCGCCGACTACGCCGGTGACCCCGAGGTGCTCGGCCAGCTCGCCGGCGAGATCGTCGAGGGCCTCGGCAGCGCGCCGATCGTCTCCGCGGTGGGGCTCGTACTCGCCGTCGTGCTCGCGCGCCGGGGTGGGCGGTCGCCCGACCCGCGCGTGCTCGTCCTGTGCGCGGGCGCGGTCGTGCTCGCGCTGCTGTACACCGTGACGCCGGCGACCGCGCTCGGCCTCGAGGGCGACCCGTCGCTGGCGAACTCCAACACGCGCTACGCGCTCCCGGCGCTGCTGCTCGCCGTGCCGGTGCTGGCCTGGGCGTCGGGCCGCCTGCCGCGCCCGGCGGGGCTCGCGCTGGAGGCGGCGCTCGCGATCGGCGCCGTCTTCGGCGCCTACCACGGTTACGAGGTGCGCGGCGTACGCGACATCGCGCTGGCGGCGATCGGGCTCGCCGCGCTCGCCGCAGCGGCCTGGGTGCTGTGGCGGCTGCGCGACCGTCGCCTCGTGCTCGCGGGAGCGGCCGTCGCCTCGCTGCTCGTCGGGCTGGTGGCGGCCAACCGGATGCAGGACCGCATCAACGA
>DATMJM010000631.1:0-10171 GCA_035553935.1 Solirubrobacteraceae bacterium | reverse complement strand
GGCGCCGCCCCGCGCGCGGCCGGCGCCGTCGCGGCCCACGGCCGCCGCGCCCGGCCGCCGCACCGCGCCGTCCGCGCCGCGGCCGTCCGCGCCGGCGCTGGCGCCGATCTCGATCGAGATCGGCCGGATCGAGATCCGTATCGCGCCCGCGCGCGCCGCGGCGGCGCCCGCGCGGCGCGTGACGCCGGCGCGCGCGCACGTCATCGACCCCGGCCTCGGGCCGGGCGAGCGGCGCCGGAGATGAGCGCGCCGGCTCGCGCAGCGCCGAGCGCTCCACGCCGGCTCGGGTCCGAGGGCGCGCGCTGATGGCCGCCGTCTTCAGCGACCTGCACGACGTTGCGCAGGTCCTCACCGAGCACATCCGCGAAGAGGTCGGGATCGTCGACGTGCAGCCCGGGGCGCCGCGCGACGTCGCGGCGACGACCGAGGCCGGCGCGCGGATCACGCTGCTGTACGCCACGCCGCAACCGACGCACCGCAGCGACCCCGCCGAGCGCCGGCCCGACGGGACGCGCCGCCCGCCGCCGCTGTCGCTGTCGTGCTTCTTTCTCGTCACGACGACTGGCGCCGACGCCGACGACCCGATCGCCGCCCACCACACGCTCGGGCGGATCATGAGCCTGTACCACGACCGCCCGGTGCTGGTGCTGCCGCTGTCCGACCAGGCCGGCGCGCCGCCGGGCGCCTTCAGCGAGCTGGGCGAGGGGCAGCTGGCGGTCGTCCAGGTGCCGATGTCGCTCGAGCAGATCGACAAGATCTGGACCTCGGTCGACGTCCAGCTGCAGCCCTGGACGCTGCTCGAGGTCGCGCCGGTGCAGCTCGTCTCGCTGCTCGAGGATGTCGCCCCGGCGCCGCTCGTGCGCCCCGGTGGGGTAGGCCTCGAGGTGCGCGCCGGCACGCGGCCGCTCGTGCTGCGCGTGACGCCCGAGCCCGTCCGCCGCGGCGGGCGGGCTCGGATCGACGTCCTGGCGCAGGGCGCGCCGGAGGCCGTCGACGCGGGTGGCAACACCGTGCCCGCCGGCGACGCCGCGCTGACGGTCGCGCCGGGCGGCTCGCCGATCCTGCTCGATCTGGGCGTGGGCCTGCCGGCGCTCGGCGAGGGCGCGCACGCACTGACCGTCCGCGCGGCGGGGCTCATCTCGCGGCGCGCCGTGCTGCGCGTCGCCGCCGCGACGGCGCCGGTGATCGACGCCCCCGCCGCGCTTGCGCACGACCCGGCCACCGACCTGGTCCTGGCGGGCGCCAACCTCGCCGAGGCGCAGGAGGCGGTGCTGTGGCCCGACGCCGGCCTGACCGCGCCACCCGACGTCTTCAGCCTGCCCGTGGCCGGGGTCGGTGCCGGCGGACTGACCGTGCCGTCGAACGGCGCGCCCGGCCTCGCCGACGTGCCCGCGCGGCGCGGCCCGTGGCGGCTGGCGATCCGCGTCGGCGAGCGCGTGTACACCCCGTACGTGCTCGTGGAGCTCGAGACGTGATCGGCGCCGAGCTCATGCGCGACGCGGCCCTGCTGGGCGCCGGCTGCCATGTCGCGCTGCCGGCCGACAGCGTCGGCCCGGCCGACGCCGGCTGGAGCGCACAGCCGCGGGCGCGCGCGGAGCTGCTCGAGCGGCTGCGCGCGCATGAGCGGTCCGCCGATCCCGCGCGTGCGCGCCTCTGCGACGAGCTCGGCCTCGACGTTCCCGCCTACTGGCTGGTCATGCTCTGCGCGGCGGTCGAGCTGCACCCCGAGGCGGCCGCCGCCGTCAGCCTCCTGACGGAGGACCCGCGCCAGCAGCTGCCGACGCCGACCGCCGTGGCGCGGCTGCTGCGCGGCATCCGCGAGCTGCCGTACCGCGGCGCGCTGGCGGGCGCGCTCGACGGCGGCGCCGCCCGCCGGCTCGGGCTCGTCGAGGTGCTCGAGCCGCTGCCGGGCCTGCCGCACGCCGCCCACGCGATACGGCTCGTGCGCGCCGAGCTCGTCGCGGCGCTCGACGACCCGGCATCGCTGGGCGCCCGCCGCGAGCTGCTGCCGGCGACGGTGCCGCCGGCAGCGGCGCCGGCGTTCGACGCCGAGCGCGTGCGTCACGCCGCCGGCCTGCTGGCGCACCGCCGGCTGCTCGTGCTGCGCGCCGCCTCGCGACGCGGCGCGCGGCAGCTGGCCTGCGACGTGGCGGGCGTGCTGGGCCGTCCCGCGCACCTCGTCGGCGTCGCCGACGAGCTGCCGCGGGTGGCCGAGCTGGCGCGCCTGCGCGACGGGCTCGTCGTGCTCGACCTGCACGCCGCGCCCGCCGTCGCGCCGGCCGCGCTCGCCCGCCTCGCCGAGGCGCTCGGTGCGCTCGTCGTGCTCGTCGACGAGGGCGCGGACAGCGGCGAGCACGTCGCGCTCGACGCCGCCGCCGTCGGCTACCCGGAGGCGCGGCGGATCTGGGCCGAGCTCGTCGGCGAGCACGGCGCGGTGGCGATGGCCACGCGGTTCCGGGTCGGCCTCGAGGAGGCCCGCGGCGCGATCCGTGAGGCGCGCGACCTGCACGCGGCGGCGCGCGGGACGGTCACCGACGGCGACGGGGCGGCGGGCAGCGGTATGCTGCCCCCGCTCGACGCGATCGCCGCGCGCGTGCGCGCGCAGGGCGCGCGCCGGATGGGCCGCCACGTCACGGTGGTCGAGCCGTCGTCGCGGCTGACGGACCTCGTCGTGCCCGCCGAGCTGCGCCTGCAGCTCGACGAGATCGTCGCCTGGCAGCGCAGCAGCCACCGCGTGCGCTGGAGCATGAACGTCGCCGCGGAGGATCCGCTCGGTCGCGGCCTGACGTGTCTGTTCGCCGGCAAGTCGGGCACCGGCAAGACGTTCGCCGCGCGCTGCCTGGCCGCCGAGCTGGGCCTGAACCTGTACCGGATCGACCTCAGCCAGGTCGTCTCGAAGTACATCGGCGAGACCGAGAAGGCGCTCGCGCGGGTCTTCGACGAGGTCGAGGCCGGGCACGGTCTGCTGCTCTTCGACGAGGCCGATGCGCTCTTCGGCCGCCGCTCGGAGGTCAAGGACGCCCACGACCGCTACGCGAACATCGAGGTCGGCTACCTCCTGCAGCGGCTGGAGTCCTACGACGGCATCGCCGTCTTGACGACGAACCTGCAGGGCAACATGGACGCCGCCTTCGTGCGCCGGCTGCGCTTCATCCTGCACTTCCCGGCGCCCGACCGCGAGCTGCGCCGGCGGCTGTGGGAGCGTTCGCTGCCGGCCCCCGAATGGCGGGCCGGCGACCTCGCGCTCGACGCGCTCGCCGACCGCTTCGCGCTCAACGGCGGCGCGATCCACAACGTCGGCCTCGCCGCCGCGCACCTCGCCGCGGCGACGCCGTCGGGCCTCGTCACGACCGCGCACGTCGTGCGCGCCACGCAGCGCGAGCTGCAAAAGAGCGGCCGCCCCGCCGACCCCGCCGCCTTCGGTCCGCTCGCCGGCCACATCAACGCCAACGGGACGCCGCGATGACCGCCGCGCGCGCGCAGGCGGGCCCGCACGGCAGGCCGCTGCGCCTGCGGATCGACCGCATCGCCGTGCAGCTGACCGACGAGCTGCGCCCGCGCGAGGTCGAGCGGACGCTGCGCACGGCGCTCGAGCTGCTCGCCGCGCGGCTGGCGCGCGCACCGCTCGGCGCCGCCGCCGACGCGCCCGTGCGCGCGCTCGAGCTGCTCACGCTCGGACCCGTCCCGCCCGACTGGCTGGCCGGGCCCGGCGCCGCCGCGCGGCTGGCCGACGAGCTGTACGAGCGGATCGCGAGGGGGGCGGCGTGAGCCCCGAGCTGAGCTACCTGCGGGGCGCATTCATCGCCAGCGCCACGCGCGACGAGAGCCTGCGCAGCCGGGTGATCCCGTTTCGGTTCAACCCCGAGTCGCTGGCCCGCCAGCTCACGGTCGAGGCCGGCCAGAGCCCCGCGGGCACCCAGGGCGCGGCGGCCCGCTCGGCGACCGACGCGGCGGCCGAGACGAGCGCCGACGCCGCCATGGGCGCGCTGAAGGAGAGCTTCAGCGTGCAGATCAGGCTCGACTTCGCCGACCGCCACGAATCGGTCTCCAACCTCGACGAGCAGTACGGCGTCGCGCCGGAGATCGCCGCGATCGAGGACCTGCTGTATCCCGTCGAGACCGACGCCGAGGCCAGCTCGGACGGCAGCGACGGCGTGCGCGCCAGGCGGGCGCGGCCGACGGTGCTGTTCGTCTGGGGCAAGAAGCGCGTGCTGCCGGTGCGGATCGCGTCGCTGCAGATCAACGAGTCGGTCTTCAACGACCAGCTCAACCCGGTGCGCGCCGAGATCGACGTCGCGCTCGAGGTGCTTGGCGAGGCCGACGTGCTCGACACCCCGGGGGCGCGCTCGGCGCTCGAGCACACGAGCACGAGCCGCCAGCAGCTCGCGCAGATGTACTACGAGAACACCGCCTCGCAGAGCAGCAACTACCCGAGCCTGGGATGACGGGGCGGCGATGATCGACCGCAAGAGCCGCTACCGTACGACGCCGGTGCTGACCGTCGACGACGGCCGCGGCGGGACGCACCCGCTGCTGGACCTGCGCGAGACGCCGCGGGCCGGCGCCGTCCTGCAGGTCACGCCGACGGACTCCGACCGCCTCGACCTGCTCGCCTGGCGCTACTACCGCGACCCGGCGCGCTTCTGGCGCATCTGCGACGCCGCGGACGCGTTGGACCCGTTCGACGTCGTCGCCCCCGGCGAGCCGCTCCCGATCCCGCCCGACCGCTGACATGCCGAGCCCGCGAATCAACGTCCTCGTCGACGGCGCGCCGCTGGACGCCGGCATCCTCGCGCAGCTCGAGCGCGCCGAGCTGCGCGAGTCCGACAGCGAGCCGTCCGTGTTGGCGCTGCGCTTCCGGCTCGCGCAGCGCCCCGACGGCGAGTTCGGGCCACTCGACGACGAGGTCTTCGAGGCGGGCGTCGCGCTGAGCTTCGAGGCGCAGCCGCCGGGCGGGCTCAACCAGCGCCTCTTCGAGGGCTACCTGACCCACGTGCGGCCGCACTTCGAGACGATCGAGTCCAACTGCTACGTCGAGCTCCTGGCGATGGACGCCGCCGTCCTGCTCGATGCCGAGGAGCGGATCGCGGCGTGGCCGAACATGACCGACGCCGACGTCGTCGCCGACGTGCTCGCCGGCTACCAGATCGCCGCCGATGTCGATGCCACGGCGGTGCTGTACGACGAGGATCGCCAGCAGCTCGTCCAGCGCGGCACCGACTGGCGCTTCCTGCAGCACCTCGCGCGGCGCAACGGCGCGCGCCTGTACTTCGAGTACGACGGCGCCCGCGAGCAGGTCGTGGGCCGCTTCGGGGCGCCGGACGTCGACGGCACGCCGCAGCCCGACGTCGCGCTGCTGCAGGATGCAAGCTCGCTGAACTGGGCCGACCTGCAGCTCGTCGCGACCGGCCCGGTGAAGTGGACGGCGAGCGCGCTGGACCCGATCGGAAAGCGGATCGTGCGCGGCGACGGCGAACCGGCGCTGACGGTCGTCGGCGCCGACGACGCCGCCGAGGCGATCGAGCAGGGGCTGTCGGCGGCCGGCGCGCAGGCGTCGGTCGCGCTGCTGCGCGACCCGTTCCCGCTCGATGGGGCGGTCGGCACCGAGACGACCGCCGCGACCGACGACGCCCGCTTCGTCATCGAGCTGCGCGCCGAGCTGGACCCGGCCCTGTACCGCGGCCTGCTGCGCGCCCGCCGGCCGGTGCTCGTGCGCGGCGTCGGGCGGCGCTTCAGCGGCGTCTACTACGTCGAGTCGGTGCGCACGACGCTCGAGCAGGGCGCGCTCCTGCAGACGTTCGTCGCCGTGCGCAACGCGACCGGCCAGCGCGGCGACGAGCGCTTCGGCCAGTTCGCCGAGGAGGTGCCCGCCGAATGACCGAGCACGACGAGCGGCGCGCGATCGAGCGCTTCTACGGCAAGTACGAGGGCGTCGTGACCGACGTCGACGACCCGCTGAAGATCGGCCGCCTCCGCGCGCGCGTGCCGGCCGTGCTCGGCGAGCAGATCGACAGCGGCTGGGCGCTGCCGTGCGCGCCGTCCGGCGGCGGCAAGGAGCGCGGCATGCTGTTCCTGCCGCAGGTCGGCGACACCGTCTGGATCGAGTTCGCCGCCGGCGACGTCAGCCGCCCGATCTGGGTCGGCACGTTCTGGGGCGCGCCCGACAGCACCGGCGGCGCCGACGACCTCGGGTCGGAGACCGGCGCCGAGGCGCCGACCGGCGACGGCGGGAAGGCCGCGAGCGCCACGCTCGGCGTCCTGAAGACCAAGAGCGGCCACGAGCTCGTCTTCGACGACGACGGCGAGGTCGTGCTGCTCGTCAACGGCAACGGCAAGACGTCGATCCGCTTCGGCCAGGACGGCAGCGTCGTCATCAGCGCCGACACGATCAAGCTGTGCTCCGGCGCGCAGGAGAAGCTCGTCCTCGGCGACAGCTTCATGCGGCTGTTCAACCAGCACACGCATCCGACCGGGGTCGGGCCGTCGGGGCCGCCGACGCCGACGATGACCTCAGGCGAGCTGTCAGCGAAGGTGACGACGGAGTAGCGATGGCGCTGTCGCCCGCCACCCTCGCCGCGAGCCTGGAGTCGAGCTGGCTGGTGCCTGAGGGCGGCGAGTTCCCGTCCAGCCCGGCGCAGTCCGGCGACCGCTTCGCCGGCGCGGTGACGAGCTGGTTCGCGCTCGCGATGGCCGGCCCCTACCCCTGCTCGACGGCGGCCGCGCGCCGCTCGCAGCTGACCACCTCGGCGACCGCGGCGATCCAGGCGGGCGACGCGTCGCTCGCGGGCATGCAGCTCGCGCTCGGGCTCATGAGCTACATGGCGGGCCAGGTCTTCGGTCCCGGCGTGGCGTCGCCGCCGGCCGCCGTCGGCGCCGCGCAGTCGGCGATCATCGCGGCGTTCTCCAACCTCGACGCGTCCCACGCCGCGCGCGCCAACCAGATCGCGACCGGCGTCCACGCCCTGGCGATCTCCACGATCGTGGTCTTCCCGCCCGTCATCTCGCCCCCGGCGCCGGTCGTCTGATGGCCGAGCTGTACGTCTACCAGCCGTTCAAGCTGCGCGACGACCGCGGCACGGTCGCCGTCACGCAGGACTCCGACCGCCACCTGCGCGACAAGATCCTCGCCGTGCTGTTCACCGCGCCGGGCGAGCGCGTCAACGCGCCGCGCTTCGGGGTCGGCCTGAACCGCACCGTCTTCGAGGGGCTCGACGAGCTGACGACCGCCGCCGTCGAGTTCCGCGTCGCCGAGGGGCTGCGGCGCGACCTCGGCGACGAGGCGATCATCGACGCGATCGACGTCGAGTCCGACCCCGAGGGCGGGCAGCTGCTGATCTCGATCGGCTACCGGCGCCGGGCGGACCGCCGCCCGCGCAACCTGGAGATCGCGCTATGAGCGACGCACCGCTGAGCTGGGACGGCGGGCGCCTGGACGGGACCCCCTGGCAGGGCATCCGCTACCTGTCGATCGAGCTCGACGAGGGCGCCGAGTTCCCGGCGGTCCTCCGCGTCCACCTCAACCGGCCACCCGGCGAACTGGCGCCCGACGACGTCGTCGTCGGCGGCGGGCGCCGGCTGCCGCCGCCCGCGCACGAAGTGACGATCGACGCCAGCCAGGCCGACGACCCCGCGGCGGTCATCCGCTTTCGCGGCTTCGGCGATCACTCGCCGTACGCCGTCACGCTCGTCGACGGCGGCGGGACACCGCTGCATCCGTTCTTCGCGAGCGCCCAGTTTCGCTTCACGATCGACTGCGAGGTCGGCGACTGCCGCGAGCAGGCCGCCGAGGCGCGCCGGCCACCCGTCCAGCCACCCGCCGTCGACCTGCTGACGAAGGACTTCAACGGCTTCGTGCGGCTGCTCGCCGACTGGGTCAAGGTCTCCAACCCGCACGTCGCCGACCTGTCGCCGGCGAGCTTCGAGCGGCTGGTGCTCGACCTGCTCGCGTGGGCCGGCGACATGCTCAGCTACCACCAGGACCGCGTCGCCAACGAGGCCTTCATCGGGACCGCGCGCGAGCGCTTCTCGCTGCGCCAGCACGCGCTGCTGCTCGGCTCGCGCGTCGATGACGGACGCGCGCCGGCAACCGTGCTGGCGTTCGACGTCGCCAGCTCGGGCTTCGTGCCCGCCGGCCTGCAGGTGCGGATGCGCACGACCGCCGACGAGGTGCCGGTGACGTTCACGATCGCGCGGCGCACGCGCGTGCGCGCGCACAACAACACCGGCGCGCTGCGGATCGCCGCCTTCCCAGGCGCGACCGACGCCGAGCTGCCCGCCGGCGCGACGTCGCTGCTGCTGTGGGGCCACGGCCCCGAGCTTGCGGCCGGCGACCGGCTGGCGATCGTCCAGGGCTCGTTCGCGCAGGTCCTCACGCTCGCCGCAGCGCCGCGGCGGATCACCGCCGCGGGCTGGGTCGAGGATCCGGCGCTGACCTTCGACCCGCTCGCCGAGCCGCCCGCCGAGGTCACCGAGCTGCGCTTCGCCGAGCCGCTCGCGCGGGCCGTGCGGCCGTGGGCGGCGGAGCCGCTCGAGCTGCACGCCAACCTCGCCGACGCGCACTACGGCGAGCCGCGCCGCGCGGTCGCCGGCCCCGGCGCCGACGCGCGCTTCGGCGAGGTCGCGCTGCGCCTCGACGGGCGCGCGAGCATCGTCGAGCGCCGCCGCGGGGGCGGCCATCTGCTGCGTGCCCTGCGCGTCCCCGAGCGGCCGGTCGTGCACGACGGCGACGGGCGCGGCGGCAGCCGCCCCGCGCTCGAGCTGCTCGTCTCCGACGAGCCGTGGACGCGCGTCGAGCACCTGCACGGCTCGCGCTCCTACGACCTGCACTACACGGCCGAGGCCGACGACGACGGCAGCGTCTGGCTGCGCTTCGGCGACGGCGAGCACGGCCGCGAGGTGCCGCTCCAGACGCCCGACCGGCCAGCGGTCAAGCTCGAGCTGCGCTACCGGATCGGCGACCCGGTCGCCGGCAACGTCGGCATCGGCACGCTCGTCGAGATCGTGCGCCCGCAGACCGGGACCGACGAGCAGGTCGCGCTCGACGCGCTCGGCCGCGTGCGGGTGACGAACGTCGTGCCGGCGACGGGCGGACGCGAGCCGCACACGCTCGCCCGAACGCAGGAGGAGCTTCCGACCGCGCTACGCCACGGGCCGCTGCAGCGCGCGGTCGCGCTCGAGGACTACGCCGCCGCCGCGATGCAGGTGCCGGGCGCCGGGCGCGCGACCGCACGCGCGACCGGCGGGCTGTTCAACACCGTCATGGTGCTCGTCGACCCCGAGGGCGCCGAGGACCTCGGCGAGGACCTGCGCCGGCGCGTCGACGAGCACCTCGATGCACTGCGGATGACCGGTCGCGAGCACGTCGTGCGCGCCGCCGAGTACGTCCCGCTCGAGGTCGGGCTCGTGCTGTGCGCGCAACCGGGCTTCGCGCGCCACCTCGTGCGCGACCGCGTGCTCGGCGCGCTGCGGCCGGGCACGGGCGCGCGGCCGGGCTGGTTTCATCCCGACCGGCTGAGCTTCGGCGACGCCGTCCGCCTCGGCGACCTGCTGGCCGTGGTCCAGGCGATCGCCGGCGTGCGATCGGTCAAGGCGACCGCCTTCCGGCCGCTCGGCGACCTCGGCGCCGCGGCCGTGCTCGACGTCATCGCGCTGGGTCGCACGAAGGTCGCGCGGCTGGACGCCGATCCGGACTTCCCCGAGCACGGCACCCTCGAGGTCCGCGTGGTCGGGCTCGACGCGGCGCCGGCGAGCCTGCAGGTCGACGGGGAGGTGGGCTCGCCGTGAGCCGGCCGCCGTCGCCGCACCCCGCCGCCTCGACGGGCGCCGAGCAGAGCGGCGACCTCGCGCGGCTGGACTACCTTCCGCTCGAGTACGCAGACCTGCTCGCGCTGCAGGAGCGCCTCGCCGTGCAGCGGCTCGGCCGGACGCCTTCGCAGGCGCCCGGCGAGGCCGGCGAGCCCGACGTGGCGCGGACGCTGATGGAGCTGTCGGCGCTCGTCGGCCACGTGCTCGCCGTCTACCAGCGCCACTACGCCGGCGAGGCGTACATCAGCACCGCGCGGGCCGCGTCGAGCCTCGTGCGCCATGCCCGCAGGCTGGCCTACGATCCCGACACGGGGCTAGCCGCCGGCGGCCACGCCGTCCTCTTCGCCAAGCCGGGCGTCGGCGGCAC
>DATMJM010000630.1:0-4636 GCA_035553935.1 Solirubrobacteraceae bacterium | reverse complement strand
GAGGACCTGGCCGAACTGCTCGCGCACGCTGGCGAGGACGAGCAGATCGGAGGCCGACAGGAAGGCCGGCAGCGCCGTGTGGTCGTGCCAGCCGGCGAGGAAGACTCCCTCGGCGCCGATGCGCTCGACCGTCTGCAGCGGGTGCTCGCCCTCCCACTCGCCGGGATGGCCGCCCAGCAGGACGAGCGACGCGGGCTGCGCGAAGCGCCTGCGCGCGGCGGCGAACGCCTCGATCAGCAGCGGGACGCGCTTGACGGCGGTGAAGCGCCCGACGCTGAGGATGACGGGCGCGGTGGCCACCGCCTCGACCGCCGCCGTGCCGTAGCGCACGCTGCCCGGGCCAGCGCCCGGCCGCCAGCCCTGCGGATGCTCGGCCAGGTGCTCGCGCCAGTGGGCGGCGCGATCGACGTCGACGCGCTGCATCCGCCGCGGGTCGAAGCCGTTGGGCACGATCGCGCAGCGCCGCGGATCGATGCCGAGCAGCCGTGCGGCGCGGTCGACGTGGCTGCGCGAGAGCACGACCAGGCGCGCGGAGGCTCGCGCCCAGGCGCGCATCCGCTGTGCCCAGGCGCGCGCGTGGGGCCACGCCGCGCCGGCCTCGATCGCCTCGAGCATGAGCAGCTCGGTGCCGTGCAGGTGGGTGAGCACCGGCACGCCCGGCGCGACGCGCGCGGCCGCGGCGTGCAGCGGCGTGAGGTGGTGCAGGTGAAGCGCGTCGGCACGCGACGCGCCCGCGTCGCGCAGCGCGTTGCACCACGCGGTCACCTGACGCTCGTAGGCAGCGTCGTCGAGCGCGGCGAAGACGTGGTCCGGAGCTCCGGGCCGGTCCTCGAAGGAGGGCTGCATCGGCGCCACGCCCGCCGGCGGATCGAGCGGGTCGGGGGCGCGCAGCGCGTCGTCGAAGCCGACGGCAACGACGTCAAGGCCCTCGTAGAAGCGCTGCGCGTCGGCGTGGCCGCCGAGGTCGCGGCGCGACCCCGACAGCAGCGTGACGTCCCATCCGTGGGCGGGCAGCTCACGAGCGAGCGCGCGCGCGACGTGCGCCGACCCACCCCGCGGAAAGAACTGAAGCGCGCTGACGACCCGCCCGGGCACGACCGCGGTGTACCCGCCCGGACCGGGCGCTGGTCAGATCCCGCACGCCCCGCACGATCGCCGGGCTCCGGCCGCGGCCGCTGGACGTGGTCCCGTCCCCGGCGGGGCCTATGCCGTCGACGCGTCGCCGGCGCGCTGCTCGCCCGCACGCAGCAGGCGGTCGCGCAGGTCGGCCTCCTCTTCGGGCGAGGGATCCCACTCGGCGACGCTCGGCAGCGCCTGGAGCGAGTCCAGCCCGAAGAGCCTGAGGAACAGGTCGGTGGTCCGGTACAGGACCGCGCCGAACTGCGAGCGTCCGGCCTCCTCGATGAAGCCGCGCTCTTCGAGCGTCGCGGTCGCCGACTCCGCCGCGACGCCGCGGATGCGGGTGATCTCCGGCCGCGAGACGGGCTGCAGGTAGGCGACGATCGCCAGCGTCTCGGCCTGCGCGGGCGTCAGCGGCGGCGTCCGCGGCTTGGCCAGCAGGCGCCGCGCGGCCTCCTCGGCTACGGGGTCCGTCGCGAGCGCGACGCCGCCCGCGACGCGCTTGAGCTGCAGCCCGCGCGCTCCGGGCGCGTACTCGCGGTCGAGTTCGGCGAGCGCGGCTGTGATCTCCTCGCGGTCGCAGGTGGCCGCCTCGGCGAGATCGGCGACCCCGACGGGCTCGGGTGACAAGAACAGCAGCGCCTCGACGATGCGCGCGAGCTCGCTCATGTCAGGCCACCGCGCGGCCGGCGCGATCGCGATCTCGCCGAACGGCTCGGGCTGCTGCGCGTCCCGCCCAAGCTCAGCCTCGGGCATCTGACGGTCCCGCGCGTGACGACCGCCGAGCGCCTCGCCCACCTGCGCGCGCTCCTGCGGCGCGGAGCGACGACGTTCGACGACGCCGTCCGCGGCGCCGGCCTGCGCGAGGTTCGTGCGGCGCACCGCCGGCGGCAGCGGCGCGCTGCGGTAGCGGAAGCCTTCCTCGCCGGCCAGCCGTGCCGCGAGGTGCTGGGCGGCGCGCCGGTAGCGCTGTGCCTCGAGCATCCGTGCGAGCAGCTCCTCGGCGGCCTCGCCCGGCTCGAAGTCGGCGAGGTCGTCGTCCTCGCGCGGCAGCATGAGCCGCGACTTGAGCTCGAGCAGCGCGGCGATGAGCACGAGGAACTCCGTCGCGACCTCCAGGTCGAGCCCGCCGCGCGCCTCGAGGTGGTCGAGGTAGGAGATGACGATGTCGGCCAGCTGCACCTCGAGCAGGTCGATCTCCTCGCGCAGGACGAGTGTCAGCAGCAGGTCGAACGGCCCGGAGAAGACCTCCAGGTCCAGCTCGAGCGAGACGACGGTCACGACGCGCAGGCTAACGACGACCGGGGACGCCAGCTCGCGACGAGGCGCTGCGACCTACAGCAGGATCATGAGCATCACGCCGAGCAGGCAGAAGATGATCAGCAGGATGAAGAGGACGTCGAGGGTCTCGAAGCCGTTCTCGTTGTTTCGTCTCATGGTTGCTCCTATGTCAACGCCCGTGCCCGGGCTGACGCGTTGCATTGATGTTGTCGGGTCATGCGGCTCGCGTTCAAGGCGCGCGTCGAGCGCGTCGGACGTCCCGCGCGTCCGTCCGGCTTCGACCCGTCCGGGCACCATCACACGGCGCTGAAGCCGTGCGTCACCGCCCGCCACCCCCCCGAGTGCTGACATGAGCGCGACCCTAGCGGTTTTGCGCCCCGCGCACCCCTACGCCCATCGCATCGCGCACGTCGGCGAGCGTCCGGGAGGCGATCGCGCGCGCCTTAGCGGCGCCCGCGGCGAGCGCATCCTCGAGCGCCTGCTCGTCGTGGCGGATCGCGCGGTAGCGCTCCTGCAGCGGCGCGAGCGCGTCGACCACGGCCTCGCCGACGGCCGCCTTGAGGTCGCCGTAGCCGCGCGCCGCCTCCAGCTCCTGCTCGACGCTGTCGGGACCCACGCCGCGGACCGCGGCGAGGATCTCGATGAGGTTCGTGACGCCGGGCTTGTCCCGGCCGCGGCGCAGGACGGGCGGATCGTCCGAGTCGGTCACGGCCCGCTTGAACTTGCGCCGGATCGCATCGGGCTCGTCGAGCAGGTAGACCGTGCCCTGCTCGCTGCCGCCGGTCGTCGACATCTTGCGGTCGGGGTCCTGGAGGTCGCGCACGCGGGCGCCGACCTGCGGGATGCGGTGCTCGGGGACGACGAGGATCCCCTCTCCGAAGCGCGCGTTGAAGCGCTCCGCGATGTTGCGCATGAGCTCGAGGTGCTCGCGCTGGTCCTCGCCGACGGGCACCTCGTGGGCGCGGTAGGCGAGCACGTCGGCCGCCTGCAGGACCGGATAGAGCAGCAGGCCGGCGGAGACGAGCTCGCGCTGCGCGGCGGACTTGTCGCGGAACTGGTGCATGCGGTTGAGCTCGCCGAGCGCGGTGACGGACGTCAGCAGCCAGCACAGCTCGGTGTGCTCCTCCACGTCGGCCTGGCGAAACAGGATGCAGCGCTCGGGATCGAGCCCGGCTGCCAGCAGCACCGCCGTCGTGTCGTGCACGCGCTCGCGCAGCTCGGTCGGGTCGTAGGGCACGGTCGTGGCGTGCAGGTCGACGATGCAGTAGATCGCCGGGTCTCCGCGGTCCTGCCCGGCGACGTACTGCGTGATCGCCCCGATGTGGTTGCCCAGGTGCTTGCGCCCGGTGGGCTGGATGCCGCTGAAGATGACGGGCGCCACGGCGGCTCAGGCTACCTTCGCGGCACGCAGCAGCGCGTGGACGTCGGCGGCGACCTCGGTGAACCGCGCCGATCGGCCCGGGTCGTGGCGCGGACGGCGCGCCACAGGACATGTGACGGCGCAGCCCGCCGCTGTACGAGACAGCGCGGGCGCTACTTCGTCGCGGCCTGCTGCAGGTTCACGCGGCCGAAGCCGGTCTGCGCGTCGCGCCCGGGCGCCGCGACGTCGTCGACCGCGCCGTCGAGCTTCGCGCGCCACAGCACCGGCCCGCTCGACGGGTAGCGGCCCGCGATGACGGCCGCGAGGCCGGCGGCGTGCGGCGTCGCCGCCGACGTGCCGGAGATGGCGCGGTAGCCGCCGTCCCTCCACGTCGACAGGATGTCGACGCCGGGCGCGGCGACCTCGACCTCGTTGTTGAACGTCGAGAACGCGGCGCGCCGGTCGTGGTGGTCGGTCGCCGCCACCGACACCGCCGTGGGATAGAAGGCGGGATAGCTGGGCACGGAGGTGCCGCCGTTGCCGGCCGCCGCGACGACGAGCGCGCGGCTGCCCGCCGCAGCGATCGCGTCGCGCAGCGTCGCCGAGTCGGCCGCCGTCCCGAACGACATCGAGACGACCTTCGCTCCGCTGGCGACGACGTAGTAAATGCAGTTGGCGATCCCCGCGACGCCGCCGGCGCCGGTCCTGTCCAGCGCCTTGCAGACCGCCAGGGGGGAGCTGAACGCGACGCCGGCGACACCGCGGCCGTTGTTCGCCAGCGCGGCCGCCGTGCCCGCCACGTGGGTGCCGTGGCCGTTGTCGTCGGCGCAGCGGCCGGCCACGATCGTCGGGTCGGACAAGAGCGGCAGCGTGATC
>DATMJM010000629.1:0-2605 GCA_035553935.1 Solirubrobacteraceae bacterium | reverse complement strand
GTCAGCGGCAGCTTCGCCTCCTGCAGCCAGAAGAGCGTCTGGAGGTACTCCTCCTCGGCGACGGTCGCGTGCTCGGTGGCCATCGCGACGATGCTACCGCCGCGAGCCGGCGACGGCATCGAACCCCGCCACCCGTAGCATCGCCGCACGTGCAGATCGGTTCTGGCACCCGCGCGTTCGTGACCGGCGCTTCGCGCGGGATCGGGCGTGCCGTGGCGCACGAGGTCGCGCAGCGCGGCGCGACGGTCGGCCTCGCCGCGCGCTCCACGCCCGATCTCGAGCGGCTCGCGGCGGAGCTGCCGGGCGCGCACCACGCGCTCACGTGCGACGTCGCGCTGCCCGCGTCGATCACGACCGCGGTGGAGCTCTTCGCGCGGGCGGAGGGCGGCATCGACCTGCTCGTCGCCAACGCCGGAGTCGCGCACTACGAGCCGGCCGCGGAGCAGAGCCTCGAGCACGTCGAGCACATGACGCAGGTCAACTGGATGGGCACCGTGCACACGGTGCAGGCGGCGCTGCCGCAGATGCTCGAGCAGGGCAGCGGGCACATCGTGGTCATGTCGTCGGGCGCGGGGCTGCGCGGCTTTCCGGGCGCGGCCGCCTACAGCGCGACGAAGGCCGCCCAGCGCGTGTTCGCCGAGGCGCTGCGCCACGAGCTCGCGGGCAGCGGGATCTCGCTGACGACGGTCTTCCCCGGCGAGATCCGCACCTCGCTGCATGACCACGAGCGGGCGCGGATGCCCGCCTGGCACCGCGGCGGCGCGAGAGCGGCATCGGCGCAGGTGCTGGCGCGACGCATCGTCCGGGCCGTCGAGCGCGACAGTCGCACGCTGCACTACCGGCCGCTCGTGAAGGGGATGGGCATCCTGCACGGCGTGTCGCCCGCGCTGGCCGATCGGGTCCTGCGGCTGCTGCGCGGCCCCGCAGCAGCGCCGCGGCGCGACTGACGCCGGCGGAGGCGGTCAGCCCCTGGGCCCTGAGCGCGGCCACCCGCTCGGCACGGTGCACGCGGCACGCTGAGCCGCGCGCACGCGACCGGCGGCTGCGCGCGGACGGTGAAGGGCAGGTCGGTCGACATTCGCCTCAGCCGGGGGCGTCGGCATCTCGCCGCCGCGCTCGAGCACGGCCGCCGCCTGCCGGCGCGCGCCGCCGCGGCGGCTCGGTGCGCAGCGCGTCGGCCAGGAGCTCCAGGCGTCGCTCGGCGAACGTCATGAACGCCGTCGTCGCCGGCGACAGCTCCGCGCCGCGGCGCCACGTGAAGGCGAACGTCTCATAGATCGGATCGGCGAAGGGCACCCAGCCCAGCGCGCTCGGCGCGAGCCGGCGCAGCATGCCGGCCGGCGCGATCGTGTCGCCCAGCCCGCGCGCCGCCAGCTCCAGCGCGACCTCGACGTCCTCGACGTCGATCTGCGGCTCGATCGTCACGCCGGCGCGCTGGGAGAGCTCGCTCAGCTGGCGGCGCGTCGGGTCCTCGCTGCCCCAGCTCGCCTCGGACAGGATCAGCGGCGCGCGCGCGAGGCGCTCGATCGACATCGCGCGCTGGACGCGCGCCGGATCGGCGGAGACGTAGAGCACCTCGTCGCGCATCGCGGGCCGGATCTCCAGCCCGCGGTCGTCGACCGGCAGCACGACGAGCCCGGCCTCGAGCTCGCCGTCGCGGATCGCCTCGACGGTCTCCGACGAGTTCTGGCCGACGATCCGGACGCGCACGCCCGGGTAGCTGCGGCGGAAGTCCTCCACGAGGTCGGTCCCGAGGTACGTCCGCGCGGTGCCGAAGGTGCCGAACGCGGCCGTGCCGGCGCGCAGCTCGCGCACGGCGCCGACCGATGAGCGCGCCGCCTCGACGGCGGCGAGCGCCGCCTCCGCATGGGGACGCAGCGCGCGGCCGGCCTCCGTCGGCACGAGGCCGCGGCCGATCCGCTGGAAGAGCGCGACGCCCAGCTCGGCCTCGAGCCGGCGCACCTGCTCCGACAGCGACGGCTGCGCGAGGTGCAGCACCTCCGCGGCGGCACTGAACGACCCGTGCTCGAATGTCGCGAGCACGTAGTGGAGCTGCTGAAGATTCATAGGTTCCGCCTTGATATGCCGAAGCCAATCAAGGCTATCGCTTGACCGCACAAGCATCGATACTTCCAGCATGATCACGTTCACCGCCATCCTCGCCGGGTTCACGCTCTTCGAGGTGCTCGCCTTCCGCCACGGTGCCGAGACGCGCCCGGGCTTCGACGAACGCCCCGAGCGTGCGCCCCATCGCCACACCGTCTGACGCCCGCCGCAGCGCCGGCGTCGCGCTGTGCCTGCTGTCGGCCGTCGGCTTCGGCCTCATGGCGATCTTCGCCAAGGAGGCCTACGCCGCCGGCCTCGGCGTCACCGCGTTGCTCGCCGCGCGCTTCGTGCTGGCCGCGCTCGTCTTCTGGGCGCTCGTCGCCGTGCGCCGGCGCCTGCGCTCCACCGCCCTCGGCTCCGCCGCACGCCCCGCTCGGCGCGTCGTCCTCGCCTGCCTCGCGCTCGGCGCGCTCGGCTACGCCGCGCAGGCCGGCGTCTTCTTCACGGCGCTGGAGCACATCGACGCGTCGCTGACGTCGCTGCTGCTCTATACGTACCC
>DATMJM010000628.1:0-7365 GCA_035553935.1 Solirubrobacteraceae bacterium | reverse complement strand
CCCGCATCCACGCCGCCCCCGCCGCCGGCCGTGCGCCGCGCCGTTGGTCGGCAGCGGGCGCCCCTCGATCGCGGCCTTCGCCTGATCCTCGTCGACCGCCGACGCGGGCGCCTTGACCTTGATGCCGGCCTTGCGCAGCTTGTCGAGCACGTCCTGAGAGGACATGTCGTGGGCCTTGGCGAGCTCGTGAACGCGGACTTTTGCCATCTAGGTTGAGTGTAGAAGGTCAGGCTGGCTCGGGACGGCGCGCCGGAACGAGCGGCTGAAGCCGCCGCGGGCCAGCGCGCGCTGGACGCAGGCGCCGTCGCACGCGTAGGCGCCGCGCCCCGGGAGGCGCTGCGCCGGGTCGTGCTGCAGGCGCCCGTCGACGAGGACGAAGCGCTGCAGCCGGCTGTTGTCGGTGACCGTGCCGCAGCCTACGCAGCGGCGCTGCGGAGCGGACGTCGCGGCGGCGTCACCGCTCGTCCGCGCTACGACGACGCCTCCTGCGCGTCGGCGATCTCGTCGAGCGCGTCCTCGGCGGGCACCTCGACCGGAGCGGGGGTCGCGTCGGCCTCGCTGGCGGGCACCTCGTCGGTCGGCTGGTCGGCGAGCGCCTGGTGGGAGTCCAGGCCGCAGTAGCGCGAGCCGGGCAGCGCCGCGTTCGGGCAGCGCCGGCCGGTCGACATGACGGCGGCGCAGCGACCCTGCGTCTCCTCCTCCTCGTATCCGGCCTCCTGCTCCTCGGCGGCGAACTCGGTCTCGGACTTGATGTCGATCCGCCAGCCGGTCAGCCGCGCGGCGAGGCGCGCGTTCTGGCCCTCGCGGCCGATCGCCAGCGACAGCTGGTCGTCGGGCACGATCACCGTCGCCTGCTTGCCGTCGTCGTCGACGAGCACCTCGCGCACGCGTGCAGGCGACAGGGCCTTGGCGACGAAGCGGGCCGGCTCGTCGTTGTAGGGGATGATGTCGATCTTCTCGCCGCGCAGCTCGGAGACGACCATCCGCACGCGCGAGCCGCGCGGGCCGACGCAGGCGCCGACCGGATCGACGCCGTCGGCGTGGGACACGACCGCGATCTTCGAGCGATAGCCGGGCTCGCGCGCGACGTTGGCGATCTCGACGAGCCCGTCGGCGATCTCGGGCACCTCGAGCTCGAAGAGCTTCTTGATGAGCTCGGGATCGCGGCGGCTGACGATGATCGACGGGCCCTTCGTCGACGGAGAGACCTCCTTGATGACCGCCTTGACACGCTGCGAGTGGTCGTAGCGCTCGCCGTCGACCTGCTCGGACTTCGGCAGCAGCGCCTCGACGCGCTCGCGCAGCTGCACGAGCGTGTAGCGGCTGTCGGACTGCTGCACGATGCCCGTGATCAGCTCGCCGACACGGTCGCGATACTCCTCGAACATCATGTCCCGCTCGGCCTCGCGGATGCGCTGCAGGATGACCTGCTTGGCCGTCTGCGCGGCGATCCGGCCGAAGTCGCCGGGCGTCACGTCGCGCTCGTCGATCTGGTCCTTGTACTGCTCGAACTTCGCCGGGTCGATCTCGGGGTCGGCGGGCTCGACCATCTCCCCGGTCTCCGGGTCGTAGACGGTTCCCTCGTCGATCGTCTCGACGATGAGGTGCGCCTCGAGGCGCTCGGGGATGATGAGCTCGATGACGCGGAAGTCCGCCGTCTCGGGATCGAGCTCGACGCGCGCGTACTTCGCGCTGTCGGGCTGCTTCTTGTAGGCGGACAGCAACGCGTCCTCCAGCGCGAGGCGGAGCTTCTCGGGCGCGATGCCCTTCTCGCGGCCGAGGACGGTCATCGCATCAAGGATCTCGCGGGACATCAGTGGGTCACTCCTCGATGAGGTTGGAACGATGGATCTCGGCGTACGGGATGGCGACGACGCCGGTCTCGACCGCGATCGTCACAGCGTCCTCCGACGCCCCGACGAGCTCGCCCGTGAACGACTTGTGGCCGTCGACCGCATCTCTCGTACGAACCCGCGCGCGGCGGCCGAGGTAGCGGCGGAAGTGCTGCGGCTTGGAGAGCGGTCGCTCGATGCCCGGCGAGGAGACCTCCAGCGCGTAGCGCTCGCGGACCTCGGGCAGCGCCTTGGTGACGCGCTCGCAGAGCCCGAGCGTGACGCCCTCCGGATGGTCGATGAACAGACGCACCGTCGAGCCGCCCGCGATCTCGACGAGCAGGACCTCGACATCGGGCTCGCTGACCGCGAGCCGGGCCTCGATATCTGTCTGGATGGTGCGCACTGGAATCCTCCTCACGGCCACAAAAAAAGCGGGCGAGCGCCCGCTTTCGGTACGTCATCCGGCCCGCAGCCGGAGCGAAAGCTGTAACAGCGAGGATAGCACCGGCGGCCATCTCCGCCGCAGCCTTCGGCCCCCCGCGCGGCGCCTGGCAGGAGCGCCGCGCGGAGCCGGTCGGCGCGCGTGCCGGCTACGCGCCGGCGCCCGAGCGGGTCGCCCGGACCATGAAGCGCGGCTTCTTGGCGCCGCCCGCCAGCAAGCCGCTGATGACGCCGTTGCCCGGGATCGGCGCGCGCGCGACGCCGCCGTGCGAGGCCGGCGCTACGCGGCGCGACCGCGCGAGCGGTCGCGGTACAGGCGGTAGTCCTGGCGCTCGGGGCGCAGACAGCACGCGAGCGCGAGCGGCTTGCGCGCCTCCTGGTGGCGGCCGAGCTGCTGCAGCGAGCGCCCGAGGCAGAACAGCGCGTAGTCGTTGGTCGGCGCGCGCTCGACGATCGCCTCGAACTCCTCGGCGGCCTCCGCGTAGCGCTGCGAGCCGAACAGCGCACGGCCCAGCGCCTCGCGGATCGAGGTCTTGTCGGGCTCGAGGTCGCGCGCGCGCCGCAGCGGCACCGCCGCGGCATGAAAATCGCGGCCCTCGAGCAGGCGCGTGCCGTTTTGGAAGAGGTCGTACACGTCGTCGGAGGGCATCCTGCGAGGATAGTCAGCGCCGCGGCGAGCGAGGACGCTTCGGCGGCAGCGCCCACCATGCCCGCAGGCGGCCGTGCGGGCCGAGGCCCGCGCCGAGCTCGCGCCTCAGCGCGACGCGCTCGGCGCGGCTGGGACGGCGCCCGCCGTAGCCGTAGCGCGCGGCCGCCAGCGCGCGCACGTAGCCCTGCGCCGCCGTGCCCGCGTAGCGCTCGGCGAGCTCCGCCAGCGTCAGGCGCGGCGGCGGCGGCCGGCCGCTGCGGCACAGCGCGCGCAGCAGCTCGGCGACGTCCTCGTCGGCGCCCGGCTCGGACGCGGCGCGGGCCGCGCGGCGACGGCGGCGCACGAGCAACGCGGCGCCGGCGGCCAGTGCCAGCGCGGCGGCGCCGCCGCCGAGCACGAGCGCCGGCGGCGGCCCCCCGCCCTCGTCGCCCCCGGTGCCAGCGGCGCCGCCGCCGGCGACGTCGCCCGGACGGTCCAGGGCGCGCTCGCTGCCGGCGAAGCTGACCGGCTCGCGGCCGGCGCCCTCGGCGGCGTCGGCGAGCTGCGTGCGGGCCGGCGCGTCGGGCGGGGTCGGGTCGCGCGTCACCCAGCCGATCCCCGGCATGTAGACCTCGACCCACGAGTGCGCGTCCACGTCGCGCACGACGTACTCGCGCCGCTCCGCGTCGAGGCTTCCGGGCGAGAAGCCGCTTGCGACGCGCGCCGCCAGGCCACCCATCCGCAGCAGCAGCGCCATCGCGCCGGAGAACTGCTGGCAGTAGCCGACGCGGTCGCGCAGCAAGAAGGCGGCGAGCGGCACCCGGCGGCGCGGCGGGGCCTCGCTGTAGGTGAAGCCGCGCCGGAGGTGGCGCTCGACCGCCCGCACGAAGCCGTACGGCGTCGCGGCGCGCGCGCGCAGCCGGCGCGCCAGCTCGTAGACCTTGCCGTACGACGACTCGGCGAGTGCCTCGCGCGCGTCGACCCAGTCCGCGCCGGCGACGACCGGGGGGCCGCTCTCGGTCCACCACGGGAACACGACGCTCAGCCGGCCGCGCGGCCCGAGCCCGGGCAGGCGCACGACCGCGTACTCGCGCGGCAGGTCGAGCGGGACCGCCGCGGGCGCCGCGCGCAGCTGTGCGGTGGACGGCCGCGGCGTGTACACCTCGGCCCGGTAGGCGTGGCCGCGGCGCAGCGGCGAGCCGACCGTCTCGTAGACGCCGGGCGCGTTGCTAGTCGCCGACCGCGGGCTGTCGAGGATGTCCAGCGTGGTGCCGGCGGCGACGAACTGCGTCGAGCGCAGCGCGCGCATCGTCACCTGCAGGGTGTGGCGCCAGCGCCGGTCGAAGACCTCGGTCTCGTGGCGATTGGCGCCCTGCACCGGGTTCTGCACCCAGCGCACGCCGTCGAACGCCGTCAGGTTGACCGCCTTCCAGTAGGAGCGCTGCCGCGCGCGCACGCGCAGGATCTCGCGCCCGTCGCGCGGCCAGTCCAGCGGTCCGTAGTCGTGGTTCCAGCTGTACTGCGTCGTCGCCGTCGGGCTCAGCGACTGCGCGATCTCCTCGTAGTCCAGCAGCGCGCGGTCGCCGTCGAGCTTGGGCGCGGCGGCGTAGCCGCCGAGCGCCGCCAGCGCCACCAGCGCGGCGGCCGGTCCGGCGGCGCGCCGCTCCACGCGCTCGAGCCAGAGGAACGCCGCGAGCAGCAGCGTGAACGCCAGCCCCGCCACCCACGGCAGGTCGATGTCGTGCTGCATCACCGGCACGGTGTAGAGGGCGCCGAGCGCGGCGGCGGCGGCCGCCGGAGATCCGAAGGCGCCGCCGCGGCGCGGCATGAACGCCAGCAGCCCCGCGAGACCGGCGAGCGCGCAACCGCCGAGGATCAGCACGAGCCGCGTCCACTCATCCACGCCGGCGTACGGCGTGCGGACCGTCGAGACCGCGCCGAGGCCCTGCGCGATGCCGTCTGCGAGCTCATCCCAGCCACGCGGCGCCAGCATCCGCCCCGGCGCGCCGGACGCCGCCAGCGCGACGAGCAGCACAGCGGCCGCCGCGAGCACCGTCGCGACAACCCGGACGCGCGCCGGCGCCCCCCGCCGCGCGAGGACGGCGAGGCCGAGGCCGGTGACGGTCGCCGCCAGCACGCTGCCCAGCAGCGCGTCCGCGGCCGCCGGCTGAACCATCCCCGCCCACTGCAGCGCGGCGAATCCCGCAAGCGCGGCGAAGCCGATCGCGCGCGCGATGTGCGCGGGCAGGAGCGGCGCGTGGCCGCCGGCGGGTGCCGGTGGTCGGGGCGATGGACGCGGCGGCCGGTGCGGCGCGCGCGGTGGTGCGGGCGGCTCCGCCGTCGGCATCGACGTGCTCATGCTGCGGTCTCCCGTGCCGCGCCGGCGGCGCGTCGGGCACGCCCCGGAGCACCCGTGAGGAGGTAGCCGTTGCAGCCCGCGACGCTGAACGCCGCCTGTCGCGACGGGATCTCGCCGGGGACGACGAGCACGCGCAGCGCGCCGTGCGCCGGCCCCAGAGCCTGCGGCATGCGCGCGCGCATCCGGGCGCTGACGAAGACGAGCGGGCCACGCCGCTGGGCGATGCTCGACAGCGAGGGTCCGGTGCTCGCGGTCAGCAGCGCCAGCCGCGCGTGCAGGTGTCCCCAGCCGGCGAGCGTCTCGCCGAGCTCAACCGCCCGGCGGTCGCCGGGCAGCAGCACGCTGCAGCCGCCCGCCTGCGCCAGCGCGCGCGCAAGCGATGCGGCTGCGCGTACCGCGGCGTCGAGCGCCTCGTCGCTCGCGCCGCCGCGCGGGTCGACCACGACGAGCGGGCTGCTCTTGCTGCCCGTGGCGAGGAAGCGCTCCTGCGCATCGGCGCCGCGCGCCACGGCGGGCCAGAAGATCCGCGACGCGGGCGTGCCGTCGCGCAGCGGGCGGATGCCGTCAAGCTCGGTCTCGGCGCCGGCCGCCAACGGGCCGCGGCGGGCGAGCCGCGTCGCCTCGCCGCCGCTGCCCGCGGCCACCACCGGTTCGATCCGCGGCAGGACGAGGATCTCGTCGTCCCCTGCGGAGGCACGCGCGCCGACGGCGCGCGTCGCGAGCCCGAGCGGATCGGCCACGACGACGCGCGGCAGGCTCAGCGCGCGGCGCCCACGGCGCCCGAACCGCGCCTCGATGCGCACGCGGCCGCCCGCCGCGCCGGTGCGCAGCGCGACGGGCGCCGGCAGCAGCGGGTCGATGACGGTGGCGGGCGGCAGGCCGATCCTGCCCGCGGAGACGTCGATCAGGATCGTCACCGGCTCGTCCTCCACGACGCGCCGCGCTCCCAGCGTGCGCCGGATGCGCACGTCGCGCGCCCCCAGGACGACCCACGCGGCGCTGCCGGCCGCCAGCAGCGCCAACGTCGCGGCCGGCACCCAGAGCGGCTCGGTGTCGAACAGCGCGGCCGTGAGGCCGAAGGCGATCGCGAGCAGCGCGGTCGGACGGGCGTGCTGCATCAGCGGTCCCCGCGGCAGGCGCCGCCGCCGTTCGCTCGGCCGCTGCTCGCCGGCGCGACCATCTACAGCGCCGCAGTCGCCGCCACCGCGTCGGCGACGATCTGCTCACCGGTCGCGTCGTAGGCGTCTGGCGCGAGGACGATGCGGTGCGCGAGCACCGACTCGGCGATCCGCTGAACGTCGTCGGGAATCGCGTGGTCGCGACCGTTCAGCAGCGCGTGCGCCTTGGCGGCACGCAGCAGCAGCAGCCCGGCGCGCGGGCTGGCGCCGAGCTCCACGCGCGTGTCGGCACGCGTGTGGCCGAGCAGGGACACGATGTAGCGGCGCAGCGGCGCGGAGGCGCGCACGCGCGCGACGGCGTCCTGCGCGTCGAGCAGGTCTGCGGCGGCCGCGACCGGCGCGAGCTGCGCGACGCGGTCGCCGGACTCGTGCGCGGCGAGCATGAGCGCCTCGCCGGCGGCGTCCGGATAGCCGAGCGAGAGGCGCACCATGAAGCGGTCGACCTGCGCCTCCGGCAGCGGGTACGTGCCCTCGTACTCGATCGGGTTCTGCGTCGCGAGCACGAGAAACGGCCGCGCGAGCTCGTGCGTATGCACGTCGACCGTGACGCGCCGCTCCTGCATGCACTCCAGCAGACCGGACTGCGTCTTGGGGGATGCGCGGTTGATCTCGTCGACGAGCACGACGTTGGCGAAGATCGGTCCCGGGCGAAACTCGAAGCGGCTCTCGCGCTGGTTGAAGACGTTCGTGCCGACGACGTCCGCCGGCAGGAGGTCGGCGGTGCACTGGATGCGCGCGAACTCGAGGTCCAGCGAGCGCGACAGCGCACGCGCGAGCGTCGTCTTGCCGACGCCGGGCAGGTCCTCGATGATCAGGTGCCCCTCGGCGATCAGGCAGAGCACGACGAGGCGGAGCGTCTCCTCCGGGGCGTGGATCACGCGCTGGAGGTTCTCGACGATCCGCGTGATCGTCGAGAACCTCCAG
>DATMJM010000627.1:0-2717 GCA_035553935.1 Solirubrobacteraceae bacterium | reverse complement strand
CGTCGGCAGCGGCAACATCGGCGCCTCGAACGTCTGGCGGACGTACGGGAAGGGCTACGGCCTGCCGATCGTCCTCCTCGACGTGGCGAAGGGGCTCGTGCCAGCGCTCGTCGGCACCGCGGTCGGCGGCGAGCTCGTCGGCGTGCTGGCGGGCGGCGCGGCCATGCTCGGCCACTGGCGGCCGCTCTTCCTCGGCTTCCAGCGCGGCGGCAAGACCGTCGCGACGGGCGGCGGCACCTTCCTCGGTGTCGCTCCGCTCCTCGGCGCGATCGGGGTCGGGCTGTGGGTGCTGCTGTTCCTCGCGTCCCGGTATGCGTCCGTCGCGTCGATGGGGACAGGGCTGCTGCTGCCGCTCGTCGCGCTCCTGCTCGGGCGACCGTGGCCCGTGGTCGTGTTCGCAGCGGTCGCGGGGAACGCGGTCGTGGTCCTCCACCGGGCGAACATCGCTCGGCTTCGCGCCGGCACGGAGACTCGCTTCCGGCTCCGCCGCACCCGCGCCGCCACGGACTGACTCTTGCGGGCCGGGCGCGCCGCTGGCACCCTGGCTGCGCATGCGGCCGCGCCTTCGCCGACTCCTGCTTCCGGCCGCCGTCGCGGCCGCGCTCGCCGCTCCCGGCACGGCCCGGGCCGCGGAGTGGTGCGGGACGCTCGCTACGCAGGACCGGCCTGCGCTCGCGACCGGCCCGCACGTGCGCGTCGTCTACGCGGTTGCCGCCGACGGCATCGACCGCGGCGCGGAGATCGCGCCCCTCCTCTGGGCCGACGTCCAGGAGATCGACGCCTGGTGGCGCGCGAACGACGCGAGCCGCACCGTCAACTTCGACCTCGCGCAGTTCGCGTGCGGCGCACAGGTGGACCTCACCCTTCTGCAGCTCCCGTTCCCCGCCGCCGAGCTGCAGTCGTCCGGGTTGCGCTTCAACCGCATCCGCGACGCCCTGTTCGGCGACCCCCGCACGGATGCGCGCCACTCGAAGTACCTCGTCTACTACGACGGGCCGGTCGCGGAGCGGAACCTCTGCGGGGAGGGCGGCGGCTCGCCCGCCGGGACGGGCCTCGCGATCCTGTACATCGAGGCGTGCGCCGGCGCGACTCGCGCGGCGGTGGCCGCGCACGAGCTGCTCCATGCGTTCGGCGCGCTCCGCGGCGTCGTGCCGCCGAACGCGTGCCCGAACGACGCGGCGCACGTGTGCGACTCGACCGACGACATCCTCTATCCGTTCGCGCAGCCGCTGCCCCTGTCGTCGTTCGTCCTCGATGCCCGGCGCGACGACTACTACGGCCACCCGCACCCGTGGTTCGACGTCCGAGCGTCGGCGTGGCTGCGGCACCTCGACGCGCAGGCGCCGCTGCGGGTGACGCTGCGCGGCCGCGGTGCCGTGCGCAGCGACATCCCAGGCCTCGTGTGCGCTGCCGCGACGTGCCGCACGGAGTGGAACCCCGGGAGCGAGGTCGTGCTCCTCGCCGACGCCGCGCCGGGCCAGCGCTTCGTCGAGTGGCGCGGCGCGTGCGGCGGCTCGACGCGCCGCTGCGACGTGCTGCTCGAGCGAACCGCGGCCGTGACGGCCGTCTTCGCGCCGGCGCGCTTCCGGCTGAACGTCCAGATCGCCGGCCGCGGCCGGGTCACGGCGCCGGGCGTCTCGTGCGCCGCGACGTGCACGCGGCAGCTCGTCTCGCATCGCCCCGTCACGCTGCGGGCGGCGGCGGCGGCCGGCTGGCGCCTGCGTGGCTGGGTCGGCGCCTGCCGCGGCGCGAAGCTCACCTGCACCGTGCCGCTCAACCGCGCCACGAGCGTCCGCGCGACTTTCGTCCGCAGGCGTTAGGCGAGTAGGCTCAGACCATGCGCGCGCGGGCTCGCCGGCTCGTCGTCGTGGCGGCAGTCGCCGCGGCGGCGCTCGCGGCGCCGGCGCTTGCGCAGGCGGCACCGTGGTGCGGGACGCCCGCGCTCGACGACCGGCCCTTCGTGCAGGCGGGCTACTCGATCCGCGTCCTCTACGCGCACCCCTCGGACGGGCCGGACCGGAGCGCGGAGCTCGCGCCGCGGATCTGGGCGGACATCGAGGAGATCGACGCGTGGTGGCGGACGCAGGACCCGACGCGGACGCCGCACTTCGACCTCACGCGCTTTTCCTGCGGCCTCCAGCTCGACCTCACCTCGCGGCGGCTCGGGATCGACGCGGCGACCCTCGCCGCCGCCGCCGACCGGTGGGACTGGATCCGCGAGGATCTCTTCGTCACGGCGCGCGTCGACGGCACCTACACGAAGTACCTCCTCTACTACGACGGGCCGGTGGACGACGCGGCGCTCTGCGGCGAGGGCGCCGGCGGCGTCAGCGGCACCGGTCTCGCGGTCGTCTACCTCGGAACGTGTGCCGGCTACAGCACGGCTGTCGTGGCGGCGCACGAGCTGCTGCACGGCCTCGGAGCGCTCTTCCGGGTGACGGCGCCGAACGCCTGTCCCGGCGACGCGCTCCACGTCTGCGACTCCCCGGCCGACCTGCTCTCGGCGCACGCTCAGCCGCACCCGCTCTCGGCCTACGCCCTCGACGCCGGGCGGGACGACTACTACGGTCACGACCGGTCGTGGTTCGACGTGCGTGACTCCCGCTGGCTGCGCCACCTCGACGCGCGCGCCCGCATCGTGCTCCGCGTCCGCGGTCGCGGCTCGGTGCGCAGCGACGTCCCCGGACTCGCCTGCGCCGCCAGCTGCACGACGAGCT
>DATMJM010000626.1:0-5289 GCA_035553935.1 Solirubrobacteraceae bacterium | reverse complement strand
GCGCGACCCTTCGCCCGAGCTTGTCGGCGGCGCCGATGACCTGCTGGACGCGGTGGATGTTCGAGGCGAAGCTCGTGACGATGATCCGCCCCTCACAGCCGGCGAAGACATCGTGTAGCTTCGGGCCGACATCGGATTCCGAGGGGGCGAAGCCGGGGCGGTCGGCGTTCGTCGAGTCGCCGCAGAGCAGCAGCAGCCCCTCGTCGCCGAAGCGCGCCAGGCGGCTGATGTCGGCCGGCCTGCCGTCGACCGGGGTCTGGTCGAAGCGGTAGTCGCCCGTGAACAGCACCGTGCCAAGCGGCGTCGTGAGCGCGACCGCTGCCGCATCGGGGATCGAGTGCGTCATGTGCACCAGCTCGATGGAGAACGGGCCTGCCTTCACGGTTGCACCCGGCTCGATGCGCTTGATCGGGGTCTTGAGCTTGTGCTCGTCGAGCTTTGACTGCGCCATGGCGACGGTCAGCCGACGGCCGTAGACCGCGGGCACCGAACCTTCCGGGAGCTCGCGCAGGATCCACGGCAGCGCACCGAGATGATCCTCGTGGCCATGCGTGATGACCACGGCCTCGATCGCGTCAGCGCGCTCGGACAGGTACGTGAAGTCGGGCACGACGAGGTCGATGCCGTGCATCTCGGGCGTCGGGAAGCGCACGCCCGCGTCGATGACGACGATCCGGCCGTCGTACTCGACGATCGTCATGTTCTTGCCGATCTCGCCCAGGCCGCCGAGCGGCAGGATGCGAAGAGAAGGGGTCATCGGGTCTCCGGTGTCGTCAGGACGGCACGCGAACGTCGGCACCAGAACGCGGCCGGCGCGTATGGACGACATGCGTGATCACGGTCGGTACGTCGACCGTGAGGTGAGGGTAGCGACGCCACCGCGCGACCTCCCGCGCCTCGACCGGCCGCACCGCCGCGGCGTCGGCGCGTGTTCGCGTCGGCTCATGAGTGCGCTGCGGCGGTCTGGCCGGAGAGCGTCGTGTGCAGCGCGTGGCTGCGCGTGTTCAGACCGGTGATCTCGACGTCGACGTGGTGGCGCGCGTAGTGCGTCTGGATCGCGTCCAGCGCGGCGACGGCGGACGCGTCCCAGACGTGGGCGCGGGACATGTTGATGATCACCCTCGGCGGGTCGACGGCGTACTCGAAGGCCTCGACGAGCTCCTGGTCAGAGGCGAAGAACAGCTCGCCGGTCACCGAGTAGATGCACGTCGTTCCGTCAGGATCGACGCAGCGGTCGACATCGACGAGGTGCGCGACGCGACGCGCGAAGAGCACCATCGCGGTCAGCACGCCGACGCCGACGCCGATCGCGAGGTTGTGCGTCACGACCGTCGCGATGACGGTCATCGCCATAGTCAGAGTCTCGCCCGCCGGCATCCGGCGCAGGGTCCTTGGAGCAACGCTGTGCCAGTCGAACGTCGAGACGGCGACGAGCACGATGACGGCGACGAGGGCGGCCATCGGGATGACGGCGACGAGGCCGCCGAGACCGACGACGAGGATGATCAGCAGCGCACCGGCGCTGAACGTCGACAGGCGCGTGCGGGCGTTGCCGGCGCGCACGTTGATGATCGTCTGGCCGATCATCGCGCAGCCGGCCATCCCGCCGAAGAAGCCAGTGACGACGTTCGCGATGCCCTGACCGCCGGCCTCGCGGTCCTTGTCGGATCGCGTCTCGGTGATGTCGTCGACGAGCTTTGCGGTCAGCAGCGACTCGAGCAGCCCGACCGCCGCGAGCGTCAGCGCATAGGGCGCGATGATCGTCAGCGTCTCGAGCGTGAACGGGAAGGCCGGGATGCCGAGAAACGGCAAGGCCGTCGGCAGCTCCCCCTCGTCGCCGACGGTCGGCACCGAGACACCAGCGACGACCGCGAGGACCGTCAGGCCGACGATCGCCACGAGCGGCGCGGGGATCGCGGTCGTCAGCCGGGGAAGACCGACCGTGACCGCCAGCGCGACGGCGACGAGCGCGAAGACGACGGGGTCGCCGCCGGCCAGGTGCGGCAGCTGGCCAGCAGGATGAGGATCGCCAGCGCGTTGACGAAGCCGGTCATCACCGACTGCGGGACGAACCGCATCACCTTGGCGATGCCCAGCGCGGCGAGCAACGCCTGGAACACGCCCGCCAGGATGGTTGCGGCCAGCAGGTACTCGACGCCGTGGTCTTTGACGAGCGAGACGACGACCAGCGCCATCGCACCGGTCGCGCCGGAGATCATCGCCGGCCGCCCGCCGGTGAACGCGATCGCAACGGCCATCGTGAAGGACGCGTACAGCCCGATCCGCGGGTCGACGCCGGCGATGATCGAGAACGAGATCGCCTCCGGGATCAGCGCCAGCGCGACGACGAGGCCCGCGAGCAGCTCGACGCGCAGCACGCTGCCCGACGGGACCGCCGGGCGCGTCCACTGCCGCGGGTGCGCCACCGACGAGAACGTCGAGCGGACGTGCGCACGCAGGCGATCTGCCGGGCGCGGGACGCCCGGCTCGGACGAGGGTTCTGACATGTTGTCTCGCTTATGGTCTGCGCGGCACGCCGGTTGCGCCCGCGGGTGGGGACCGGCACCCGTCGGGCGCCAGTGAAGTTGGTGTCGGCCGGATGGCGCGGCCGGTGCTGCGTGGTCCTGCGTCAGCTGTCCGTCGGCATCGGCGTGCCCTGAGGGCGGCGCGTGCGCTGAACTGGCTTCAGATCGGACAGCAACTACGGAGTGCAACCGCCCAGCCGAAGCCCGGCTGCCACGCCGACTCTACACAAACGTAAGCGTGGCCCTTCTGACTGCGTCCCAACTGTTCGGGCGCAGTCAATGCTTGTGAGGTGTCGCGGCAGATCCGCTCGACGACCCTGACGCTACGCTGACGTCAGTGACGTCATGAACGACGCAATGCTTCAGATCGGGGAAGTGGCCGAGCAGGCGGGCCTGTCGCTGCGCACCGTGCGCTACTACGAGGAGACCGGGCTCCTCAAGCCCGCCATGCGCACCGATGGCGGCTTTCGCCTCTACACCGCCGAGCACGTCGACCGGCTCGCCCTGATCAAGCGCATGAAGCCGCTGGGCTTCACGGTGCAGCAGATGCGCGAGCTGCTCGAGGCCCGCGACACCCTCTCCCACGAGGACACCCCCGACGACGTCCGCGAGGCCGCCCGTGAGCGCCTCGGCGAGTTCACAGCGCTGGCCGCGGCGGCCAGCGACAAGCTGCGCGAGCAGCTTGCGGGTGGCGACGAGTTCGTCAGGCAGTTGCGCCGCGAGTCGCGGCGCCCGCGCATCAGCGCTGTCGTGGATTGATCGCAGCGATGAGCTCGCCCTCCGCCATCGCGGCGGGTGACGGGGAGATCGCGACGCAGGCCGCACGGCGGCGGACGTTCGCGATCATCTCGCACCCCGACGCCGGCAAGACCACGCTGACCGAGAAGCTGCTGCTCTACAGCGACCAGATCACACGTGCCGGCTCCGTCGACGCGCGTCGCGACCGCCCCGCGACGACGTCTGACTGGATGGACATCGAACGCCGCCGTGGGATCTCCGTCACGTCGACGGTGCTGCGCTTCGAGTACCGCGACACGGTGTTGAACCTGCTCGACACGCCGGGCCACAAGGACTTCTCCGAGGACACGCTGCGCGTCCTCGCAGCCGCCGACTGCGCCGTCATGCTGCTCGACGCAGCCAAGGGCGTCGAGGCCCAGACGCTGCGCCTCTTCGAGGTCGCGCGCGCCCGCCGGATTCCCCTGGTCACGTTCGTCAACAAGTACGACCGGCCCGGCATCGAGCCGCTGGAGATGCTCGATCACATCGAGCGGGTGCTCGGCATCACGCCGGTCGCGGCGACGTGGCCGGTCGGGATCCCGGGCGACTTTCGCGGCGTCATCAACCGCGCGACGGGCGACTACTGGCGCTTCACGCGCACCGCGCGCGGCGCTACGCGAGCACCCGAGGAAAAGCTGCCGGCCACCGAGGCCAGCGCCCGCGAGGGTGACAGCTGGGCGGTCGCCGCCGACGAGCTCGAGCTGCTCGACGGCGCCGGGGCGCAGCTCGAACCGCAGCAATTCGCGATCGGGCATGCGACGCCGGTCTTCTTCGGGTCGGCCGTGTCGAACTTCGGCGTCGGCCTGCTGCTCGACGCGCTGCTCGAGCTCGCGCCGGCGCCGCAGGCAAGGCTCACCGCCGCAGGCGTGCACCGTCCGGTCGACGCACCGTTCGCCAGCCTGGTGTTCAAGGTGCAGGCGAACATGGACAGGCGCCACCGCGATCGCGTCGCGTTCCTGCGCGTCTGCTCAGGACGGTTTGAGCGCGGGATGCGGGCGACCAACCAGCGCACCGGCCGGCCGTTCGCGCTGACCCACGCGCACACCGTCTTCGGAGACGAGCGCACGGTCCTCGACGAGGCGTTCCCGGGCGACGTCGTCGGCGTCGTCAACGCCGGCGACCTGCGCGTCGGCGACACGCTGTACGTCGGCGAGCCGGTGCGCTACCCGCCGATCCCGACGCTCGCGCCCGAGCACTTCGTCACGGTCCGAAACGGCGACGCCACCCGCCACAAGCAGTTTCACCGCGGCCTTGTGCAGCTCGCCGAGGAGGGCGTAGTGCACCTCCTACGGCGCGACCCGACCGCCGATCCGACGCCGGTGCTCGGCGGGATCGGCCCCCTGCAGTTCGACGTCGCCGTCGACCGGCTGGAGGGTGAGTTCGGCGTCGCGGTCACGCTCGCGCCGACGCACTGGACGATCGCCCGCCGCACCGACGACGAGGGAGCGAAGCTCCTGCGCGCCAGCCGCCACGCGGACATCCTGTACCGCAGCGACGGCACCCTGATGGCGCTGTTCACCAGCGACTTCATGCTCGATCGCTTCCAGCACCTGAATCCCGACGTGACGCTGGACCGCATGCTCACACGCTGATCAGCGGCAGCCCGGCGCCGGGTGGTCACCGACGCGGATCGGCGCGCGCCGGTCGCCGAGCTCGTCAACGAAGGCCTGCAACGTGGCGCTGTTGCGGCCTTTCGGACCCACACGATGCGGCCCGTGTCGTGGTCGGCGACGACGCTCAGGTAGCGGTGCCGGCGCCGGTAAGGACACCTCATCGACGCCGAGCAGGCGCAGGCCGTCCAGCGCGTCGTCGCCGAGCGCCTGGATCCCGACCGTCTCCGGGCACTTCACGCGTCGCAGGCGCGCGACCACATGACAGCGCTGCGCGCCGAGATCGAGGTGGCGCCAGCGACACAGCACCGAGTCATGGCTGGCCGCGCACAGCTGGCCACGGCGCGAGCACACCCGCCGCCGGCGGCGCAAGCGCA
>DATMJM010000625.1:0-18963 GCA_035553935.1 Solirubrobacteraceae bacterium | reverse complement strand
ACCTTGAGGTGCGCGATCGCGGTGGCGAACAGGAATGGCATGGTGGCCGCTCTTTACCCGAACGGGGTGTCGGCCAAGCGCTCGCGCAGCTCGCCGATCGAGTCGAAGACCGCCTCGGCGCCCGCCTCGCGCAGCTCGTCGGCGCCGAACCCGCCGGTGCGGACGCAGATCGTGGGCACCTTGAGCTTCTTCGCGGCGGCCACGTCCCAGGTCGAGTCGCCGATCATCACCCCGGGTCCGCCGCCGACGATCTCCAGCGCGGCGGCGACGAGGTCGGGCTCGGGCTTCGTGCGCTCGACGCTGCTGGAGTCCGTCCACCCGTCGGCGAGCTCGCGCGCGTCGAGCAGGTCGAGGAAGTGGGCGACGTCCTCCGCCTTCGCCGAGGACGCGAGCACGATCCTGCAGCCGCGCTCCTTGAGGTCCTCGATCAGCCCGCGGGCGCCGGCGAAGGGCTGCACCTCGTGCTTGAGCTGCTGGAAGAGCGCGTGCTCCTCGGTTCGCACCGTGGAGCCCTCCCGTTCGTCGAAGCCCTCGCCGGCCAGATAGGAGACGAGCTGATCGCCGCCCATCCCGATCGCGCGGTGGCAGCGCCACACCGGGAGCGTGATGCCGTGCAGGCGAAACGCGCGGTACCACGCCAGCGCGTGCTGGTAGTTGGAGTCGACGAGCGTTCCGTCGATGTCGAGGATCGCGGCCGGTGGGCTCATGAGTGTCTGCGTTGCCCGCTGAAGCGCCGCGTCAACCCGAGGACGAACCACAGGCCGACGTAGAGCGTGCCCGTCGCGGCGATCGTGACGGTGACGGTGGTCTCCTCGAACAGCAGGTCCGTCACGAGCAGCACGGCGCCGATCATCGCGACTGCGAGCCAGACGAGGCCGGCGAGCGCGAGCTTGCTGGAGATCCGCACGAGCGTCGGCTTGTCGCGCTCCTTGAACACGAGCCGGTGATAGGCCGTCGGCGCGATGAAGAACGCAGACGCGGCCGCCGACGCGAGCAGCGTCACGAAGTACGTGATGCGCTGAAACTCGGTGACGTCCGCGAAGCGCTGCTGGAACGGGACCGTGAGCAGGAAGGCGAAGAGCACCTGCACGCCCGGCATCGCGACGCGCAGCTCGTTGAGCAGCTGGTCGAGCTGGCGGTTGAGCCGCTCGTGCTCGGTCTCGACCCTCTCGGAGGGATTGCGATCGGACATCCGCCACCTGCATGCCCCGATCGACGGCGCACTGAACGCGGCGGCGCCGGGCTCAGTCGGCGGTGGCGGCGGGGGGCGCGTCGGCGGCCGCCCGCAAGCGCGCGACGGCCTGCCGGATGATCCGCGAGACCTGCATCTGGCTGACGCCGATGACGGCGCCGATCTCGGCCTGCGTCATGTCCTGCTCGAAGCGCATGCGCAGCACATCGCGCTCGCGCGGCGTCACGGTCGCCATGAGCACCTGCAGCGTCGCGCGCTCCTCGGCGCGGTCGAAGCCCTGCTCCTGGACGCCGACCGAGTCGGCGATCGTGGCGACGTCGTCGTCGCCGCCCCCGCGCGGGGCGTCGAAGGAGACCGCCCGGTAGGCGCCGCCGGCCTGCAGCGCCTCGAGCACCTCCTCGTCGTCGGCGCCCACGGCGGCGCCGATCTCCTTCACCGACGGCTGGCGGCGCAGGTCGTCGGACAGCTCGCCCACCGCGCGGTCGACGCGCAGCGTCAGCTCCTGCAGGTCGCGCGGGACCCGCACCGCCCAGGTCCGATCGCGGAAGTAGCGCTTGATCTCGCCCAGGATGGTCGGCACCGCATAGGAGGAGAACGCGATCTCGCGGTCGGGATCGAAGCGGTCGATCGCCTTGATGAGGCCCAGCGACGCGACCTGCAGCAGATCGTCGAGCGGCTCGCTCGCGCGCTGATAGCGCCGGGCGAGCTGGCGCGCCAGCGGCAGGAAGCGCTCGACGAGCTGGTCGCGCGCGCTCGCGTCGCCGTCGCGGTGGTAGCGCACGAACAGCTCGCGGTCCTCGCGCGTGCGCTCGCGCCCGGATCCGTGCTGATCCGCCGGCGGCTGGGCGCTCATGACCATGGCCGCAGGCCCGACAGGTACAGCGATGTCTCGTCCACGCGACCTCCGCACACACCGTCTCGGGCGCCGGAGTCTTGGGCGCAAGCAGCACGCGGCGGGGTACACGGCCGCGCGTACGGCATGATACCCAACATCTGGGCGTAACCGGGGGGCTGCATGGGCAATGACATCAAGCCATCGCGTCTGCGGATCCTCGCTGCCGACGAGGACGAGCAGACGCTGCGCGCGACCGACGAGATGCTCACGAACCTCGGGCACACCGTCGCCGGGCATGTCGTCAATGTCGCCAAGGCGGCCGATCTCGTCGCCCAGGAGGACCCCGACCTGTCCGTCGTGGTCGTCGACGACGACGACGACCACGCGCTGGACCTCATCGAGGAGATCTGCGAGTACTCGCGGGGACCGATCCTCGTGCTGCTCGCAAACCACGATCCGAGCTTCCTGCGCAGCGCGGTCGAGCGCGGGATCGACGCGTTCGCGCGGCCCCACTTCGAGCAGGAGGTCGAGGGCGCGATCGAGCTGGCGATGAAGCGCCACGAGGAGCGCCAGCGCCTGAGCGAGCAGGTCGAGCAGCTCGAGAGCGCGCTCGAGCGGCGGGGGACGATCGAGCGCGCCAAGGGCATCCTCATGGAGCGCCACGGCGTCGACGAGCGTCAGGCGTTCGAGCTCATGCGCCAGCAGGCGCGCCGCTCCAACCGGCGCGTCGTCGAGCTCGCCCACGCCGTCGCAGACGGCCACTCGCTGCTGCCCAACCGCCCCGGCTGAGCGGCCGCGCCGGGATTGGCGTGCCGAACGCAGGGGGATGTTGCCCGCAGATGGCGGACGTCCTCAAGCGCGCGTTCAAGAAGTTCCAGGCCGACGAGATGGTCGATCGTGCGGCATCGCTGACGTTCTACATGATGATGTCGCTGTTCCCCGCCCTGCTCGTCGGCGTGTCGCTGCTGGGGCTGCTCGGCGACAGGTCGCTCGTCACGCGCGCGGTCAGTTACGCGGAGGGCAACGGCGCGCCGGCAGAGGTCACAGACGTGCTCGAGGCGCTGCTGACGAAGACCGTCACCGCCACGGGCGGCGCGGTCTCCAGCGCGCTCGTGCTCGGCCTCGCGGTCGCCCTGTACGGGGCCTCGGGGGCCTTCGGCGCCGCCGGCCGCGCGCTGAACTCGATCTACGCAATCGAGGAGACGCGCAACTTCGCCAGGCGCAAGCTCGCCGACGTCGGCTACACGATCGTCGTGATCGGGCTCGCGATCGTCGCGCTCGTCTGCGTGTTCCTGGGCGGCCGTCTGGCCGAGGATCTGTTCGGCACCGTCGGGCTCGGCGAGACCGCGGCCGCCGCGTGGCGCGTCGCCCGCTGGGCGGTCGCCGTCGGCGCGGTGCTCGCGATGTACTCGCTCATCTTCGCCGTCGCGCCCGACATCGCGGCGCGCCGGCGGCGGATCATGAGCCCCGGCGGCATGGTCGGCGTCGGAACCTGGATCGTCGTCTCCGCGGGCTTCTTCTTCTACGTCGCGAACTTCGGCCGCTACGGGGCGACGTACGGCGCGTTCGCGGGCGCCGTCATCCTGCTGCTGTGGCTGTACATCTCCAGCCTCGCGTTCCTGTTCGGCGCCGAGCTCAACAGCGTCGTGGATGGCAAGGGGCGCGCGCCGTCGGCGCAGACGCCGGGGCCCGCGCGGACCGAGCCGGTGCCGCCAGGCGTGCGCGCGCGCCCGTCCTAGTGGCCAGTCTCCTAGAAGTCCGCGCGCGGGCGCAGCGTCAGCTTCTCGTCGTGGCTGCACAGCGCGCGCCGGCCGGGGCAGGTCAGGCACAGCTCGCGGTGCGGCGACGTCGTGACCGGGTACTCGCCTGCGAGCAGGCCGCCCGCAAGCCGCAAAAGCTCGTCTTCGAGGCCGTCGGCGTCGGCGGACTGGAAGCGCGCTGCGACGGGCTCGCCCGGGCGCTCGAGGAACGCATACGCCACCTCGACGGGGGCGGCGCCGCCGCGCAGCGCCGCGAGCGCGTAGACGCGGCGCTGGACGCCGTAGCGCTCCTCGACGTATTCGGCGAGGTCCGCGCCGGGCCCGACGGCGTCGGTCTTGTAGTCGACGACGAGCTGCGCCCGGCCGCGCTCGCGCGCGAGCACGTCGACGACGCCCGTCAGCAGCGCGCCGCCGAGCGCGAGCGTGAAGCCGTGCTCGCGGTGGACGGACCTCGCGCGCGCGATCCGCCGCGCCAGCGGCGAGTCGCCGAACGCCGCCGCGAGCCGCTGGACGTCGGCCTGCTCCTCCTCGCCGAGCTCCAGGCCCCGCTGCGCCGCGATCTGCGTCAGGTCGGCGTCGTCGTGCTCGAGCAGCGCGTGGACGAGCGACCCGCGGGTGCGCGGATCGATCGCCGGCGGGCCCTCCGCCTCGCCCTCGACCGGCTCGTCGGGCAGCCCGAGCACGCGCTGCAGGTAGAAGCGGTAGCCGCACTCCTTCCACGCCGACAGGCGCGAGTACGACAGCGTCCGGATCGGCTCGTGACGCTCCGCCGGCTCGGGGGCGGGCGGGCGCGGCGGCGGGGGCGTCGCCACCGGCAGCCCGCTGCCGGCAGGGGCGAGCGAGGCCTCGCGCAGCACCCGCCCGATCGTCTCGGGGCGGTTGACGCAGCAGCGCACGCGCGCGCCGCCGCCGAGGTCGACGTCGCGCACCGGGTCCTCCGCGGTCGGGAGCGCGCGCAGGTCGCCGCCCAGCAGCGCCGGCGCCAGCCACGTCAGAGGCGAGGCCTTCGGCCCCTCCTGCGGCCAGTTGTCGAGCTGCGCGCCGCCGCTGACGATCAGCCGCTCCTCGGCGCGCGTCAGCGCGACGTACATCACCCGCTCCTCCTCGCGGGCCGCCCGCTCGCGAGCGCGCTCGCGCAGGCGCTCGTAGGCGAGCGCCTTCTCGCTCGTGCCGTCGAGGCCGACGAGCCGCAGCCCGACGTCGTCGCCGTGGACGAGCAGGTCCTCGTCGCCGTCGCCGGGCCGCTGGCGACCGAGGTCGGCGACGCAGACGACAGGGAACTCGAGCCCCTTCGCGGCGTGGATCGACATGAGGCGCACGGCCTTGACGTCGCCGAGCTCGACGGGCGCGTCGGTCTCACGCGCCTCGGCTTCGAGCTCGGCGGTGGCGAGATCGGCGAGGCCCCGCACGTCGCGGCCGAGGTCGCGCTCGAACGCCGCCGCGAGCCGCAGGAGCTTGTGGACGTTGGCCAGCCGCCGCTCGCCGCCCGCGAGCGACAGCACATGCAGGTCGTAGGCGGTCGCGTCGACCACGCGGCGCAGCAGCTCGTCGAGTCCCAGGCGCGGCGCGAGCGCGCGCTCGGCGGCGAAGCGCGTCGCGAAGACGTCCAGGCGCTCGCGGTCGTCGGGCGCGACGCGCTCGCGCAGCCCGCCGTCGTCGCAGATCGCGCGCCACGCGTTGCCGGTGCCGCCGGCGCGCGCGACGTGCGCGAGCGCGTCGGACGACAACCCCACGAGCGGCGACGCGAGCACGCCGTAGAGCGCGGTCTCGTCGCGCGGGTTGGCGAGCGCGGCGAGCCACGCGCAGAGGTCGCGCACGACCTGGCGCCCCCAGTAGCCGCGCCCGCCGACCGACAGCGTCAGCAGGCCCTGGTCCTCCAGCGCGCGCTCGTAGACGGGCAGGTCGCCGAGCGCGCGCATCAGCACGACGACGTCCTCGGCGCGGTGCGCACCGTCATCCACGAGCTCGCGCACGCGCTGGGCGAGCAGGCGCGCCTCCGCCTGCCGCCAGGCCTTCGTGCCCGGCCGCACCTCGCCGAGGTCGACGTCCGCCCAGCCGGCCTGGTCGGTGACAAGCAGCTCGACGAGCGGCTCGCTCGCCGGCGCCGTCGCGCGGCCCGCGCGCAGCGCGACGAAGCTCGCCCCGACGCGCGGCGCGAACGCGACGTTGATCGCGTCCAGGATCTCGCGGCGCGAGCGGAAGTTCGTCGTCAGCGTGGCGACGCGGTCGTCGGCGGCGAGCTGCGCGCGCAGCGCCCGGAAGACGTCGACGTCGGCGTGCCGGAAACCGTAGATCGACTGCTGCTCGTCGCCCACGAGGAAGAGGTCTTCGCGGTCCAGCGCCCGGAAGAGCTCCAGCTGCAGGGGGTTGGAGTCCTGCAGCTCGTCGACCATGACGCGGTCGAAGCGCTCGGCGTAGGAGCTGCGCAGCGCGGGCTCGCCGTCGAGCAGGTCGCGCGCGTGCAGCTCGAGATCGTCGAAGTCCAGCACGGCGCGGCTGCGCTTGGCCTCGGCATAGGCGTCGGCGTAGTCGCCCAGCAGCTCGTCGAGCAACGTGACGGCGGCGGCGGCGCGGGCGTCGCGGCACGCGCACGTGTAGGCCTCGAGCGCCGCCCTGTAGGCGTCGCAGGCAGGGGTCTTGAGCGCCTTGGCGTTCATGCCGATCTTCAGCGCGCCCAGCTCCGCGGCGAGCTCCCCGGGCGGCGTCGCGGCGAGCAGCTCGCCGCAGCGGTCGAGGCGCTCGCGCGCAGCGCTCACGGTCGTGCCGGCACCCGCGAGCAGCAGCTCGGCGGCGGCTGCCGCGCGCGCCGTCTCGAGCGGGTCGCGCAGCGCGTGCGGGTCGGCGAGGCCTCGCGGGCGCGGCAGGGTCGGGCGCGTCTGACCCGCGCTGCGCAGCGCGTCGTGCGCCTGTGTGATCGCCGCGTGCAGCCGGTCGGCGTCGTAGGCCGCGACGAGGTCGAGCGCCGCCGCCGCGCTCGGGCCGTCGAGCAGCCGCGCCAGCGCCTCCTCCCACGCGCGCTCGCGCAGCGGCCGTGCGGCGGCCTCGTCGAGCACCGCGAATGCCGGGTCCAGCCCCGCAGCGACCGCGTGCGCGCGCAGCACGCGCGTGCAGAAGCCGTGGATCGTCGACACCCATGCGGCCTCCGTCGCGCGCGCCTCGTCGCGGCGCCCGAGCTCGACGAACCGCTGGCGCACCCGCGCGCGCAGCTCGCCGGCCGCACGCTCGGTGAACGTGATCGCGAGGATCCGCGCGGGTCGCACGCCGTCCTCCAGCACCGAGCGCACGAAGCGCTCCACGAGCACCGACGTCTTGCCGCTGCCGGCGTTGGCCTCGAGCAGCAGCGAGCCGGCGCGACGCCGCACGGCCTCGGACTGCTCGGCGGTGAAGGCGCGCCCGCCGGCGCCGAGCAGGGGTGGGATGCCGGTGCTCATGCTCATGCGGCCTCGCAGCGGCAGATCGTCGGATACGCGCAGCCCTTGTCGTTGTACGTGCACGTCTCGGCCGCGGCACGAGCGCGCCCGCGCGCAGCTCGGCCACGACGGCGGCGACGTCTTCGAGCACGCCGTCGACGATCGCCTCGAAATCCTCGGACGGGCGGCGGTCGGTCTTGACGACCTTCAGCCCCGGATCGGCATCCTCGAGCACGAGCCCGCGGGCGCGCTGGTCGCGGCCGCCGATCGGCTGGTACAGGCCGCCGACCGGGTCCAGGCCCAGCACGCTGCGCGCCGCGAGCACGTACAGCGCGACCTGGTACTTGCGCTTTGCGCGCCAGCCTGCCGACTCGACCGCCATCCGTCCCTTGTAGTCGTAGACGAGCGCGGTGCCGCCGGGCCCGGTGTCGACGCGATCGATCCGCCCGCTCAGCCGCACGCCGCCCGGCAGCTCGAGCGCCGGGTGCTCGTCGTCGGGGCCGAAGGCGACCTCGAGCGCGGCCGGCACGAGCCCGGAGCCCGATGCCGCGGCGTGGTCGAGGTAGCGCATGACGTCGGCGCGCAGGCGGTGCTCCATCGCGCGCTGGCGGCTGACGTCGCGCGACATGACGAACTGCTCGGTGCCCCGGAAGCGCGCGAGCGCGTCGCCCGCGAGCTCGCGCGCGAGCGGCAGCGTCGTCTCGTCCAGGCGCCCGCTGCCGGTCGCGTCGATCAGGCCTCGCATGATCGCCTCGAGCACGGTGTGCGTCAGGGCCCCGCGCAGCATCGCCTCGGGATCCGGGGCGAGGCCCGCCGGCTGCAGCATGCGCTCGACGAACCACTTCACCGGGCAGCTCGCCCACAGCTCGACGCCCGACGCCGACCACGCCGGGCGCTCGCGCAGCGCCGCGAGCAGGACCTCGTCGCGCAGCGGACCGACGGGCGCCTCGCGCCGCCGCGGCCCGCTCGCGGCGGCGCCGCGCAGGCGCTCGCGCTCGCTCGGCGCCGTGCCCGCGGGCCAGCCGACCTCGCCGAGCGTGCGCGTGCGCATGCGCTCCTCGAGCTCCGGGCCGAAGAGGTCGCATACATCCGAGACGAAGAACGAGCGCACCGCCTGCTCGCCGTCGTCGCCGGCCTCGTGCCAGGAGAGGTACAGCCGCTCCTCGGGGCGCGAGATCGTCGCGTAGAAGAGATAGCGCTCGTCGGCGAGCTCGTCGCGGCGGCGCAGCCGCAGGCCGGAGGCGGCGGCGATCTGCTCGCGCTCGGTGTCGGCCAGAAACGGCTCGGTGCGCGGCGACGCGGGGAAGACCCCCTCCTGCAAGCCGCAGGCGAACAGGATCTGCACGCGGCGCGCGCGCAGCGCCAGCGGCTCGGCGACGGTGACGACGCCGGGGCCGGGACGCGTGCCGACGAAGACGTCGAGATCGTGCAGCAGCTGCGCCAGCTCGTCGGCGTCGGGCGCGAGCGCGCGGTCGGCGCGCGCGAGCGCGACGAGCTGCTCGAGCGCGGACCGCCCGGCGCGCAGAACGGCGACGTCCTGCGCCTCGGCGCCGGCGAGGACCTGCGCGCGGCGCCGCCGCGGTGCCGCGAAGAGGAGCGCGAGCTCGGCATGCAGGCGCTCGGCGAGCTCGGCGCCGCCACGCTCCTGCGCCGCGCGCACGCGGTCGATCGCGTCGAGCCTCCAGTGCTGCTCCTCCCACAGCGCGCGTACGGCGTCGGCGGTCCGCGCGCCCGCCTGGCGCGCGCGCGCCTCCAGCCGGTCGGCGAGCTCGGCACGCTGCAGCAGGCCGGGCGTCCGAAGGTAGGCGATGAGGTCGTCGGCGCTGCCGTCGGGCAGCGCGCAGCGCGCGAGGCCGACGAGGCCGCGGCCGAGCGGGGTGTGCCCGAGCGCCACGCGGCGGTCCAGCGCGAGGCGCAGGCCGAAACCGCCGAACACCTCGCTGAGCAGCGCATCGTGATCGCGAGGAGCACGCAGCACGACCGCGATCTCCTCCGGTGCCACGCCCTCCTCGCGGACCAGCCGCGCCGCCTCGGCCGCCACCAGCTCGAGCTCCGCGCGCTCGCCGCCGCCCTGCAGCAGCGTGATCGCCGTGCCCGGATCGACCGGGTCGGGATCGAACAGCTGCGCCTCGTCGAGCTCGAAGAGCCCGCGCTCGAGGTGGTGCAGCGCCGCGCGCGCGCCCGGCGCGTAGTGCTCGGCGCGCGCCTCGAGTGCGCGGTGCTCGACCCCCTCGCGGTGCAGCTCGGCGAACGCCGTCGCGCGGCCGGCGAAGGCCATCCGGCCCGGCTCGTAGGCGAGCGACAGCACGACCTCGGCGCCGGTGCGACCGAGCGTCTCGACGGCATCGCGCTGCAGCGGCTGCAGGTCGTCGAAGCCGTAGAAGAAGACCGGTGTCGTGCCCCAGGCGGCGGGGTGCTCGCGCAGCGCGTCGAGCGCCGCCGCCTCGTAGAGGCGCGCGTCGAGGCGCGCGAGTCGCTCGAGGCGGCGGCGGTAGCCGGCGTACAGAGCGGCGACCTCGTCGCCGTAGCGCAGGCGGCGGGCGTCGTCGCCGGCCCACGCGCGCAGCGCCTGCGTGAGCCGCTGCGGCGTGACACGCAGCTCCTCGAGCTCGTCGACGAGCCGCAGCAGCTCGACGGTGAAGCCGCGCGTGCGGGCCGAGCGTGCCAGTGCCTGGAGCGGCGCCGCCTTGACGACGGCCGCCGCGACGCGCTCGCGCGCAAGCGCGCCGAGCGGCCGCCCGCGCACGCCTCCGCGCCGCGCGCACTCCTCGATGAGCCAGGCGAAGCGTACGACATGGGCACCGAAGACGATCCCGGACGCCACGAGCTCCGCGCGATAGGTCTCCACGTCGGCGAACGTCGGCACGACGAGGATCGGCTCCGCGCCGCGGCGCAGCGCCGCGCGGTATCCGTCGAGCACGACCTTCGCCTTCTCGGCGTTGGCGGGACCGGTGACGAGCGTCAGTGGCACCCCTCCATAGTCGCGCGTCGGCCCGACGGCCTGACGAGGCATGTGAGACAAATGCCGGTACGTGCGCCTCGTCGTGACCATGTTCCGCACGCGGGTCGTGTGGCTGCTCATGCGGCTGGTCTCCTACGAGCGGCTGTTCGCGTGGCACCGGCGGGGCCTGCTGCGCCCGCTCGAGGCGGTCCTGCTGCGCGGTGAGCTGGCGGTGCTCGGCGGCATGGGCGCGCGCACGCGGCTGAGCGCGGCGTCGTTCGCGCCGTGGGGCGCGCAGGCCTACGCCGTGCTGACGGGCACGCACGAGATCCAGGTCCAGGAGGCGCTGCGGCGCAGCGCCGGCCGCGGCGACGTCGTGTGGGACGTGGGCGCGAATATCGGCGCGTTCTCCCTGCTGGCGGCGCGCGTGGTCGGGCCGGCGGGACGCGTCGTCGCGATCGAGCCCGAGCCGGGCTGCGCCGCCGCGATCCGCGCCAGCGCCGCCCGCAACGGCATGGACTGGCTCGAGGTGCGGGAGGTCGCCGCAACCGACCGCACGCGCGACGTCGAGCTGATCGTCGTCGAGGACAGCCTGTGGACGCGCCTGGGGTCCATCGGCGGGCACCACCTCGCGACGGGCCGGCGCGTGGTGCGCGGCTGCGCGCTCGACGACCTCGACGTACCGCCGCCGTCGTTCGTGAAGATCGACGTCGAGGGGGCGGAGCTCGACGTCGTCGCCGGGATGCGCCGGCTGCTCGCGGAGGTCAGGCCGGTCGTCGTCTGCGAGATGCACGGGCGCAACCGCGACTTCTGCGCGGCGATGGACGCCGCCGGCTACGACGCGGTCAACCTCGACGGGCCCGAGCGCGTGGAGGACGCCGGCGTCAACGTGCACGCCCTGTGCGTGCCGCGCGGCCGCGTCAGCGCTGTGGGAAGGCGGTGAACGACAACGGCGCGAGCGTGTCCAGCCGGTTGCCGGCCAGTCCGCCGTAGGAGAGCGTGTAGAGGACGTCGCCGATCACGAGCGAGCGGCCGATCGGCGGCCGCACCGTCTCGTCCGCCTGCGCCGGCGGGTGCGTGATCCGCCCGGCCTCGGCGATGCCCGCCGCCCCCACTCTGAACCCGACCGCGCCCTGGAAGGACCGAGCGCCGGGCCCGTGGGTCGCAAGCGGGATCACCGCGAGATCCGACGGCTTCCAGTACAGGAACGCGTGCGGATCGAACTCGGCGCTCGAGGAGCTGAACAGGCCGAGCGACAGCTGGGCGCGGCGCGTGGGCCGCCGCGCGTCGGACACGTCGAACAGCGACAGCTGCGTCCCGCGCGTGCGTCCCTCCGCCGTCGCGTCCTGGCCGATGCCGAGCAGCAGAGCGTCGGAGATCGGGTGCAGGTAGGCCGAGTAGCCGAGGATCTTCAGCTCGCCGACGACGCGCGGGGCGGTCTTCCGGGAGAGGTCGAGGGTGTAGAGCGGATCGACCTGGCGAAAGGTCACGACGTAGCCGCGGTCGCCGACGAAGCGCACGGCGTAGATGCGCTCGCCCCTGCCCAGGCCACCGACGCGGCCGAGCAGCGCCAGCTGCGAGCCGCGCTCGGCGAGCACGGTGACGAACGACTCGCTGTCGCTCACGACCCTCCCGCCGAACCAGACCGGGTGCTCCGTGGAGGCCACGCGCAGCGCCCCGTCGTGCTCCGACAGGGAGTACTGGTTGAGCACGAAGCCCAGCACGCTGCCCGACGAGGCGTAGCTCGTCCGCGCCGGCTGCGAGGCGTCGAAGCGGTGGATTTCGGTGCGGCTGCGCTCGGGGACGCTGCGCCCGGCCTCCAGCGCCGGAACCCAGCGCTGGCTGGCGACGTACAGCGCCGTCGGCGAGGCGTAGACGGTCTGCGCGCCGGCCATGATCGCGTCGCGGTCGACGTCGAACAGGCCCTTGTCGAGGTCTATCGTCAGCACCGTGAGCAGGTCCAGCCCCGAGAAGCGGCGGGGGTGGCGGACGTCGGCGCAGGCCGCGACCGAGCGACGGAACGTGCGACCCGAGACGTTGCTCTTCAGCACCGTGCGCGGGACGAAGCGCCGTACGCTCGCCCGCCGGATCGACGCCACCGGGATCGGGTCGGGCGAGGCGGCGACCACGACGCGGGCGGTGCCCGCCGTCAGCCGCGCGTCGACGAGCGCGCCCTCGAGCGTCATCGTGCGCAGCACCTTCATCAGCCCGGGATTGCCGATGTCGACCTCGCTGAGCACGACCTGCGACGCCGAGACGATCACGCTCGAGGCGAACGCCCCGCCGCCGTAGGCGCTGCTCATGACGAGCAGGCGGTCGCCGCGGATGAGCATCTGGTGCGCGTACGAGCCGTCGAGGTCCAGCGAGCCGACGATCCGCGGCGCCGCGCCGGTGACGTCGATCGAGCGCAGCCTGCCGTCGGCGATCGCGAAGACCGTGCGCCCGTCGGTCTTGACGATGTCGGGCTCGTCGACGCCGGCCTCCTGGACGTTGGTCTGCGAGAAGTCGCGCCCGGCAGCGGCGCTGCGGTCGGCGGCCGCCGCGGGAAGGCCATCGGAGTGGACGATCGGCGGCGTGATGAGCACCTGCGGCTGAGCGACGCCGGCGCGTGTCGGCACGCCCGTCCGCCCGCCGGTCAGCCGCGCCGTGCGCCGCGCGTAGGCGAGCAGCGACTTGCACGACCCGAAGGCCGGCAGCGCGGAGGGCTTGGCAAGGCGCTTGGCGGCGGGCGCCGCCGGCGTCGCCAGCACGCAGATCAGCAGCGCGGCGCCCGTCGCGAGCGCGAGCTTGCCTGCCGATGGTGTCCGTCCGGCCGTCATGGCTGCCTTCCGTGTCGGGCTCATGCGGACACTACGGCGCGCACCGGCGTTCGTCACGCGGGCGCCGCCAGGGCCCCCACCCGCGCAGCCTCGCGCGCCACGCGCCGCGCGTCGCCGAACGAGTCCGTCGAGCCCAGCAGGACGATCCCGATCTGCCGCGCGCCGCGCTCGACGACCGCCACGAGGCAGTAACCCGCTGCGAGCGTGTAGCCGGTCTTCAGGCCGACCGCGCCCGGATAGCGATCGCGCAGCAGGCGGTTCGTCGTGCGCAGCGTGAGCTTCTTCCCGGAGCCCGGCCACACGCGCGCGTAGCGCTTGCGCGCGATCGCGGCGATCCGCGGCTCGTTCATCGCGCGCATTGCGAGCGTCGCGATATCCGCCGGGCACGAGCGGTTGCGGCGGTCGAGCCCGTGCGCGTCGACGAAGCGCGTGCAGGTGAGGTTCAGCAGCTGCGCGCGGCGGTTCATGAGCGCGACCCAGGCGCGCTCGGAGCCGGCGCCCGCGAACGCCAGCGCGACCGCCGCGTCGTTGGCCGACGAGATCAGCAGGCCCTGGAGCAGCACGTCGGCGCGCGCACGGCGCCCGGCCTTCAGCCCGCCCATCCGCGACCCGCCCACCCAGTCGGATTCGCGAGCGATCCGCACGACGTCGCGCGGGCCGAAGCGCTCGACCGCCAGCAGCGCGGTCATGAGCTTCGTCAGGCTCGCGATCGGCCGCACCTGGGTCGCGCGCAGCCGCCAGAGCAGCGTGCCGTCGTCGAGGTCGAAGGCGAGGCCCGCCTTCGGGCCGCGGCGCAGGCGCAGATAGGACATGAGCGACGGCTGCGTGAGGTCGACGTGCGACGCGCCCGCGGGCTCCGGCAGCGGGCCGACCGCCTCCTGTTGATCGGGCGGCGGCAGCCGCTCGACAGCCTGCGTGCGCGCGGCCGGCGACGGCGGCCGCGCCGACCCGTGTTGGCGGCCGTCTCCGTCGCCGGAGCCCCGCACGGCCGCGGCGATGCCGGCGATCACGGCCGCGACCACGACGACGAGCGCGAGCAGCCTCACGACGCGGCCTCGCGAGGGGCGCGCGCGGCTGCGGGCGCCGTTCGGCGGCTACGCGGCCGCTGCGCCCGTCGAGCCGCCGGCGCCGACCGGCTCGGCCGTCGCGGACGCCGACGGCTCGCGTGCGCTCTTGCCGTCCTCCCGCGCCCAGTCCTCATCGAACTCCACCCGCCACTTGCCCTCCTCGCTCTGATGCAGCGCCAGCTTGGCGCGGAACGAGCGCCCGCTTCTGCCCTTGAAGCCCGTCACCGGCTTCGCCGTCCGCCCTGTCGCGATGAGCTCCTTCGCCACTGCGACCGGCAGCGTCTTGCCGGCCTTCGCCTTCCAGATGACGAAGCCGCAGCCGGGATCCTCGCGCGACCAGCACGAAAAGCCCTTGCGGTTCTCGACGATGTCGTGGCCGCAGACCGGGCACGGCCCGAGGTTGGCGCGCGGGATGCGCACGTCCTTGAGCTTGGCGTCGAGGTCGGCGACGGTCGCCTGCGCGAACCCGGCGATGTCGGCCATGAACTTCGTCCGCGGCTCCTCGCCGCGCTCGATCTTGCCGAGCCGCTGCTCCCAGTCGCCGGTCAGCGAGGGCGACGTGAGCGGGTGGTCGCCGAGCAGCCGGATGACGTTGAGCCCCTTCTCCGTCGCGACGAGCGCGCGGCCGTCGCGCTCGACGTAGCCCACATCGATCAGGCGCTCGATGATCGACGCGCGCGTGGCAGGCGTGCCGATTCCCGACTCCTTCATCGCCTCGCGCATCTCGTCGTCGTCGACCAGGCGCCCTGCCGTCTCCATTGCGGCGAGCAGCGAGGCGTCGGAGTAGCGGCGTGGCGGCTGGGTCTCCTTCTCGAGGGCGGCGACGTCGCGCGTCTCGACGTCCTCGCCCTTCTCGAGCTTGGGCAGCTGCTGGTCGCGTCCGGCGTCGTCGTCGGCCGCGCTCGAGCTCTCGGGCAGCTCGCCGTAGACACCCCGCCAGCCCGGCACGAGCAGCACCTTGCCCTGCGTCCGGAAGACGTGATCGGCGACCGTCGTCTCGACCTTCGTGTTCTCGAAGACGGCCTCGGGATGGAAGACGGCGAGGAAGCGGCGCGCGACGAGATCGTAGACGCGACGGTCGTCATCGGACAGCTTGTCGAGGCCGTGCGCGGAGTTGGTCGGGATGATCGCGTGGTGGTCGCCGACCTTGTCGTCGGCGACGATGCGGCCCAGCGGCAGCATGTCGAGCCCCTGCACGTACGCCGCCGCCGCCTGGTAGTCGCGCGAGGCGCCGCCGACGTGGCCGGCGATCGGCTTGAGCTCGCCGACCATGTCGCTCGTCAGATAGCGCGAGCTCGTGCGCGGATACGTGAGCACCTTGTGCTCCTCGTAGCAGCGCTGGGCGGCGGCGAGCGTGCGCCGCGCGGTGAAGCCGAAGCGGCTGTTGGCCTCGCGCTGCAGCGAGGTGAGGTCGTACAGCAGCGGCGCGCGCTCCGTGCGCTTGCGCCGCTCCAGCGACGTGATCGTCCCGCTCCGGTCGCGCACCGCGGCGACGATCGCGTCGGCCTCCTCCGCGGTCTTCAGGCGGGGCTGGGCGCCGTCGTGGTAGCGCGCTTCGTACGACCGCTCGCCGGGCGCCGCGAACAACGCCTCGACGAGCCAGTAGGGCTCGGGCCGGAAGGCGCGGATCTCCTCCTCGCGGCGCGTGAGGATCGCCAGCGTGGGGGTCTGCACGCGGCCGAGCGAGACCGCGCCGTCGAACGACGAGCGCAGGCGGATCGTCGCGGCGCGCGTGGCGTTCATCCCGACGATCCAGTCAGATTCCGAGCGCGAGCGCGCCGCCGCCTCGAGCGCCGCGAACTCCGACGCCGGACGCAGCTCCTCGAACGCGCGCTGCATCGCCGACTTCGTCATGGATGACAGCCACAGGCGCTGGACGGGCTTCTTCGAGCCCGCCTTCTCGTAGAGGTAGGCGAAGATCAGCTCGCCCTCGCGGCCGGCGTCGCACGCGTTGACGACGAGGTCGACGTCGGCGCGCTTGAGCAGCTGCGTGACGACCGACATCTGCTTCTTGGAGCGCTCGTCGCGCACCACGAGCTTGAACTTGTCGGGCACGATCGGCAGGTCGACCATCTTCCACTTCTTGAACTTCGCGTCGTACTCGTCGGGCTCGGCGAGCTGGACGAGGTGGCCGACGGCCCAGGTCAGGACGTGCTCGGGACCCTCGAGGTAGCCCTCCTGCTTGTTAAACGGGCCGGGCAGCACGCGGGCGAGGTCGCGGCCGACGGACGGCTTCTCGGCGATGACGAGCGTCTTGGACTCGGGCACGGGGCCGCAGGGTAGCGCCATCGCACGGCCCTCCGGCCGAGTTGCGCAGTCAGTTGACGCATCGACCGGTGCCGACCGGGCCGTTGGCTCCGCGCAGCGCGTCGCGCACGATGTCGTTGGGCACCGCGTAGCCGCCGGGGCCCGCCAGCACCTTCGAGAACACCGTTCCCGACACACGCCCGGCCAGGTCGACGATCGGACCGCCCGAGTTGCCGGGCTGCACGTCGGCGCGGAAGGCCGTCACCCTGCGGCGCACGAGCCGCCGGCCGTACGCGTCGTTGGCGAGCACCGTCGTGGTGCGCGCGATCCGCGCCGCGACGACCTTGTACGGCCCGTTGAGCGGGAACCCGAGCGCCGCGCCGGGCTCCGTGGGCTTCACCTCGCGTGCGAAGCGCAGCGCCGGGCGGTCCAGCGCGGGCACGCGCAGCACCGCCACGTCGTTGCGCGGGTCGAAGGCGATCGCCGTCGCATCGAGGCGATCGCCGCTGTTCGTCGGCTCGACGGACGTGCGGCCCGATCCGGCGATCACGTGCGCGTTCGTGACGACGATGCCGGGCGCCGCGACCCATCCGGAGCCGGCTACGCCCAGGCCGCACGAGTTCGACAGGACGCGCACGACCGAGCGCTCCGCCGCCCGCACGTCGGGATCGTCGGCGTACCGGGAGCGCGGCGGCTCGACGTTCGGCTGCGGGCCGCGGATGGTCGGGAACGGATCGAAGCGCGCGAGCGCCTTGAGCACCCGGTCCGACGGCAGGATCGTGTTGAGCTCCTTGAGGATCACCGAGCGCTGGATCGGCCGGCGCCAGTCGCGGATGCCGGGCGTCTGCAGCACGATGACGCTCACGAGCCACGCCAGGCCGAGTGCGAGCGCGACCGCCAGGATGCTGCCGAGCGCACCGTCGAAGGCGGCGAACGCCGGCGAGCGGATCCCCGACCGCATCGCGCCGCCGACGCTCTCCGCGCCGGCCGACAGGATCACGCCGCCGATGAGCGCGCCGAGCAGGCCGAAGAGCGGCGCGAACGGCGACGCGTTGCCCTCGTCGAGCAGTTGCGGGCCAAAACGGGTACCGAGGTATGCCCCGCCGGCGAAGCCCACGAGAGAGAGCACGCCGATGAGAAACCCGCGCGCGAAGCCGACGAAGCCGAAGAACGCCGCGAGGACGATGATGCCGACGTCGATGGGGGTCAAGCGTGCAGCCGTCCGGCCGTCGCTGACGCTATATGGCGCGAGTACGTCCGCAGGCTGGCCATAGTTGTGTCGGATGCTCCTCGAGTCGTCGTCATCACGCCGCTCCCCTCCTGCCCGCGCGGTGATCATCGCAAGCGCGCTCGTCGTTGGCATCGGCGGCGTCGTCGCGTGGCTCTCGCTGAGCGGCGGGCCGTCCCCCGAGAAGGCCGCCGCCGAGCGCTTCGTCGCGGCCTGGACGCGCGGCGACTACCCCGCGATGCACGCCGAGCTGACAGAGGACGCACGTCGCGCGACGCCCGTGCGCCGCTTCCGGGAGGCCTATCGCAGCGCTGCCGCGACGGCGACCGCCACCTCCATCGCCCACGGCGAGGTCGGCGACCTGCGCAACGACGCGCTCAGCGTCCCGATGACGGTGCGCACACGCGTCTTCGGGACGGTCCGCGCGCGCCTGCGGCTCACGTTTTCGCGTGAGGGCGACGACGCTCGGATCAGGTGGGCGCGCGACCTCGTCTTCCCGGGCGTCCCCGCGGGTGCGCGTCTCGAGCGGCGCACCTCGCTGCCGCCGCGCGGCGACATCCTCGCGCGCGACGGGACACCCCTCGCGCAGGGCAAGGAGCGCACCTCGCCGATCGACGACGTCGCGTCGTCGATCGTGGGAGAGCTCGGATCGCCGCCGCCGGAGCGCATGAGCCGGCTGCGCGAGCTGGGCTATCCGGCCAACGTCATCGTCGGCACCTCGGGCCTCGAGCGCGTCTTCGAGGAGCGGCTCGCCGGCACGCCGGGCGGCCGGCTGCGCGCGGGCGCGCGCGTGCTCGCCTCGAGGTCGCCGCGGCCGGCGAAGGCGGTGCGGACGTCGATCGACCCGCCCGTGCAGCGCGCGGCCGTCGCGGCGAAGGGCGACCGGCTCGGCGGCGTCGCGGTCGTGCGCCCGCGGACCGGCGAGATCCTCGCGCTCGCCGGGATCGCGTTCTCCGGGCTGCAGCCGCCGGGGTCGACGTTCAAGATCATCACGCTGGCAGGCGTGCTCGAGGCCGGTCTGGCGAATCCCAACTCGGAGTACCCGGTCGAGACCAGGACGACGATCGAGGGCGTCGAGCTCGAGAACGCAAACGGCGAGTCGTGCGGCGGCACGCTGCGCAACGCGTTCGCGCACTCCTGCAACTCCGTCTTCGCACCGCTCGGCGCGCGGCTCGGCGCCGAGCGGCTCGTGCAGGCCGCGGAGAAGTTCGGCTTCAACCAGGAGGTCGGGATCGCGGGCGCGGCGACGAGCACGATCCCGCCGGCGGGCGAGATCGGCGACGACCTCGCGGTCGGCTCGTCGGCGATCGGCCAGGGTCGCGTGCAGGCGAGCGCGCTGCAGATGGCGTGGGTGGCCGCGACGATCGCGGGGCGCGGCAAGCGCCCCCGGCTGACCCTCGAGCGCGGGCTGCAGCCGCGCCGCACGCAGGTCATCGACGCCGGCGTGGCGCGGCACGTCGGGCG